>JASHOU010000182.1 GCA_030038475.1 Terriglobales bacterium
TTCTTTTTGAATTTGGCCTCGCCTTCGGACGAGGCTTTTCCTTTAGTTCCGAGTTCTGAGTTCCGGGGTCGTGAGCGAAACTCAGGCGGACCGAACGGCTAACAATTCCAGCCCTCAAGGCTCGGGACTCGCGATTAGCAGTGTTCATCGACGAAGCAAAAATTCGCGTCAAGGCCGGAGACGGCGGAAACGGCTGCATGGCCTTTCGGCGGGAGAAGTTCGTACCGCGCGGCGGGCCTTCTGGCGGCGACGGCGGCCGGGGCGGAGACATCTGGATGGAGTCGAGCGAACGCCACAATACGCTGGTGCATTTTCGTTTCAATCCCGAATACAAAGCTGAGCGCGGGCGGCACGGCGAGGGCGCGAAGAAAACCGGACGCGATGGCGAGGGGATTGTTTTGAAGGTGCCGGTGGGGACGATCGTTTACGACGATGACACGGGCGAACTGGTGCACGACTTTTCCCATCCGGACGAACGTGTGGTGGTTGCGCGCGGCGGACGCGGCGGGCGCGGGAACGCTCAATTTGCTACTTCTACGCATCAGGCACCGCGCGAGCACGAAGAAGGGCATCCGGGTGAGGAACGCAATTTCCGTCTCGAGTTGAAACTGCTGGCCGATGTTGGCCTCGTGGGATATCCGAACGTGGGCAAATCGACTTTGATCTCGCGGATTTCGGCGGCGCGGCCGAAAATTGCGGATTATCCGTTTACCACGCTCGAACCGAACCTTGGCGTGGTGCTGGTGGGCGACGCGGGAAAGGAAGTAAGCTTTGTGGTCGCCGATATTCCAGGGTTGATCGAGGGCGCGCATACGGGGTTGGGGTTGGGGACGCAGTTCTTGCGACACATCGAACGTACGAGGTTGCTGGTGCATCTGGTGGATGTTTCGGATGGCAGCGGACGCGACGACGTGGTGAAAGACATTGACGTGATTCGTGGCGAGCTGGCGAGCTTTGGAGCGGGACTGGAGTCGAAGCCTACCTTGATGGTCGCGTCCAAGATCGATGTGGCGAATCCGGAAAAGCTGAAAAAGCTGAAGCAGTGGGCAACGCGGCGGAAGCTGAAGCTGTATCCGATCTCGGCGGTTACGGGCGAGGGGATTGAGAAGCTGAAGTTCGCCATGGCGGAGGAAGTAGAGAAGGCAAGGAAGGCTGTGGCCCATGCACATGCAGAGGAGACGAGGATGTCTCGCTCAGGGGCTTAGATTGGCGCGGCGGCTCGAAGTGTGATGGCGTTGTTGCAACGGTTGACGTGGGGAGGGAATGGTGTGCGCTGGCTGCTCTCGGCTACTGGCCTCGCGGCACCTTCGGCTTGTCCAGCACGAGGTCGTGTTTGGCTTGACACTCCTCGCCAGGATCGTACGTGATAGCTCCCACCAACTCGTCTTTTGAAGCCAGAAACTCCAGCGGTGGTCGACGCACCCGAGAAGGAATCCCAATGAACTTGACTTTCCCGTCGACATTCGTGCCGGCTTGTAAGTCGAGCCTTCGAAACCCACCGAAGCCATACGCGATGTGGACCTTGATGGTGGCGTCGTAGACGGGTTTATGGTCGGGTGTGGTTGCCGTAAGCTCCAGCGAGCAGGGTCCGGCACCGCCATCCATGACGGGCATTTGATGTACCGCTGCCGGACTTGCCTGCGAGACTGCTGTTTGCTGGTTTGATTGCGCTGTAGTTGCGTACAGGAAACCAATCGGACCGGCGAACATGAACAGCCAGCAGAGCACGTGGCGTGTTCTCTTCATGCAGTCACCCGCGCAATTATATCGAAATGCCGCAGAGGGATCGTCTATCGCGACGACATTCGCGAGCGGCCAGTCGGGATCTCGAAACGGACCTCGATTCTGGCGCCCGCCGTCTCCCCTGACGCACCCCGCGTGCTAGAATTTCCAAAGCTTTTGACCCTAGGTCGAATCTGGACTCTGTTTTGATCGAACTAGCACCCTCGATACTCTCGGCCGATTTCGCTCATTTGGCGGATGCCGTGGAGCGGGCGACGGCGGGCGGCGCAAGCGTCATCCATGTGGATATCATGGATGGACATTTCGTGCCGAACCTGACGATTGGGCCGCTGGTGGTGAAATCTCTGCGGCGGACAACCCGGTTGCCGCTCGATTGCCATCTGATGATAGAGAATGCCGATCAATACATTCCAGACTTTGCCGACGCGGGAGCAGACTGGATTTCGGTGCATCAGGAAGCGTGCCAGCATTTGAACCGTGTGCTGAACCATATTAAGGATCATGGCTGCCGGGCTGGGGTGGTGATTAATCCGGCGACGCCGGTCGAAACGCTCAGCGAAGTGCTCGATCTTGTCGATTATGTATTGGTGATGAGCGTGAACCCGGGATTTGGGGGACAGAAGTTTATTCCCGGAGTTCTACATAAAATAACGAGATTGACGGAGATGCGCGCGGCGCATGGATACCGGTACCGCATCGAAGTCGATGGCGGCGTGGCGATGGAGACGGTGGGGGAAGTGGTGCGGGCAGGGGCGGAGATTCTGGTGGCGGGCAGTGCGGTCTTCGGCAAAGGCGATGCCAAGACAAATGCTCAGGCGCTACTGGAAGCGGCGCGCAGCGCCAGTATGCAGCGAGTGTAAGGGAAATTTTGTAATTGTGTGAATCGGTAGGTTTGTAATTTGAGTTGCAAACCCCAACCGGGTTTCAAATTACCAAATTACCCGATTACAAAATGCTTCAGCGGGATTGAGGTCTTCATGCGTAGGAAATCCTTTGTATTAGCTCTCGGGTTGTTGCTGGCGTTGACCATCGGGTGCACAAACAAGAAATCGACGAACCCGCTGGCGAATGTTGGGTCGAAACAGCCGGATAAGGTGCTGTTTGACAAGGCCATGGATGCCATGAAGCACAACCGCTTCGACGTGGCGCGGATGACGCTGCAGACCCTGATCAACACCTATCCGGATTCGGAGTATGTGGCGCGGGCGAAGCTGGCGGTAGCCGACTCCTGGTATGCCGAGGGTGGAACGACGGCATTGCAGCAGGCTGAGATCGAATATAAGGATTTCCGCACATTTTTTCCCAATATGCCGGAGGCGGCCGAGGCGCAGCTGAAGGTGGCGAACATTCACTATGAGCAGATGGAAAAGCCGGACCGCGACTTCACGCATGCGGTGCGGGCGGAGGAAGAGTACCGGGCGCTGATCGAGGAGTATCCGGACAGCAAGCTGGTGCCGCGGGCGAAACAACGGTTGCGGGAGGTGCAGGAAGTTCTGGCAGAACGGGAGTTCGACATTGGGCGGTTCTATTACCTGCGCTACGCTTACCCGGCGGCGATTGCGCGCCTGAAAACGCTGGTCGATCGCTATCCGCTCTACAGCGGCGCGGATGAGGCGCTGTATTTGCTCGGGCAATCGTATGAGGGCGAAATTAGCGTGGTGCGCAAGAATCCGCGAATCAATGAAGTGGTAAAGGGCAGGATGATCGAGGAACTGACCAAGGAAGCGGCCGAGGCGTATGGCAGGATCATCCGGCGTTATCCGGCGATGGACCGGGCGGTGGACGCGAAAGCGCGGCTGGAGGCCCTGCATCAGCCCGTGCCGCGGCCGACGCGCGCAGCGCTTGAGAATAACAAGAAAGAAGAGGCGAGCCGGCATGAAGCGGGCGTTATGGCGAGCATGCTGGGGAATTTCGAGAAGCATCCCGATGTGGCCAAAGCAGCGCATTACGGCGAGCCAACCATGGTGGACCCGGAGCCGGTGACGCCAACCGGAGTGGTGAAACAGATGGCCATGGCGGCAGCCGGGTTTGGCGGTAACAACAAGCTCGGCGTGCAGACGACGGGCGGAACGGCCGGCGCCAATCAGGAAGCGCCGCGCTCGGATAACACACCGGCAGCGGGAACGGAGACGTCGTCGGAAACAGAACAGTCGTCAACAGGCCAGGCTTCGACAGGGCAGGCTTCGACAGCGCAACCTTCGGCGAATGAATTGACACCGAATGCGGCGGATGCGAATGAACTGAAGCCAAATGTTGAGTCCGATCCGAACGCGCTTCCTCCGCTGCAGCAAAATAACGAACTGAACACCAATGGTGGAACGCCCAGCACCAGCAGTTCAAGTGCGCCCACAAAAGAAGAGATGGCGGATATTTCTTCGAGCAAGAAAAAGAAGAAAAAGGGTCTGGCAAAGCTGAATCCTTTCTAAGTCGTCCGATGGAGTGTTCGCGAGACGGGAGCGGTTGGTTTTTTTGCCAGCGCCTCTCGAAGACTATTGCCCGTCCGCTTATCGGACTTTTCCCTACGTCGTTCCCCAGATTTCGCCGATCACCCGCTGGAAATTCGTTCCTAGAACTTTTTCGATAACTGCCGACGTCTGGCCGCGTTTGGCAAGTTCGATGGCGATGACTTCCATGTGATCGGGACCATTGAGATCGGGTACATAGGGATAGCGATCTTCGCCCGGCGCGCCAATGCCAAGTTTCTTGCGGCGTGCGATGTCCTGATCGAAGGCGGCTTTCTGCTCCGGGGTAAGAATGGTTTTCTGGATCGCGCCATCGGAGCCGATGCCGACGTGATCGGCTCCGCAGACGTTGATGGCGTGGATAACGTGATCGAGCACATGCTGGCGCGTGGGCACGGTGGGCGAGGCTACGACATAAGGCATGAGATAGACGCCAAAATAGCCGCCGCGGTCGGCCAGCGTTTTGAGAATTTCGTCGGGCTTGTTGCGGGGATGAGCATAGACGGCGGCGCATCCGGCATGAGTGATAAGAACCGGTTTAGCGGAGGTGGCGATGCCTTCGGAGGTGGTGCGGTATCCGCTGTGGCTGAGGTCGACCGCGACGCCGAGGTCGTTCATTTTCTTGACGGCGGCGATGCCGGCTTTGCTCAGTCCGGCGTTGCCGGGTTCGAGGCATCCATCACCGAATATGCTGCGATTGTTGTAGGTGAGTTGCATGATACGGACGCCGAGCTTGCGAAAGGTATCGATGCGATCAGAATTTTCTTCCAGAAATGCGGTGTATTGGAAGCCGGGCATGATTCCGATTTTGTTTTCGCGTTTGGCGCGGGCGATATCGGAATGCTGGCGCACAATGAGGAACACTTCAGGATGTTGCTCGACCAGGGATTCGATAACCGCGATGTTGTCGACGGTGCCTTCGAAGGTCGGGTCCGAGATGGTGAAGTTGATGGCAGTGATTCCCGATTGACGCACGGCCTGGAAGGCGTCGGGAGTGGGTGCGTCCATGTCCGTGAATGGCGCGCAGAGGGAATCGATGACGGTGGTATTCGCGTAGAGGGCGGCGATCTCTGGCGAAGGAAGGTCAGGCGAAGCATTCTCGGGCGAGTTGGCAGGCTCGCCTCCGACGTTTGCGGGTGAAGTATCCAACGGCTGCGCGAGTAGACGCGGGGTGACGAGCGCAGCGGCTGAGATTTTGAGGATAGCGAGATTAAAGTCGCGACGATGCATTGAGCGGAGCTCCTGCGGGATTTTAGCGCAGGCAGGGATTTGATGCCTGGACGAAAGCGGGAAATGACGGACGCGGAAAAGCGCTTATCGTCGCGCAACGGCCTTGCTTGAAGTAGGCATTCTGCGACCATGTAAACCATGTGCTTTACGCATTCTCTGGCTGAGCCACGGCGCAATCAGAATCCCTCTAGCGTTCCTGCTTCGTCATGCGCCTTGCCAGGCCTGAGAAGAATGGCGCGCCCCATCCGCCAATGGAGAGCAACGAGCAAACAGAATGACGGCATCGATGCTCGATCGACCTTCGCGCACGAAGTAAACGTCCTTCAGGTTGAGCCAGAGGGCGAACTCATCGAGGGTCAGCGCCGCGCCGATACCATAAAGCAGCGACATCAAGCCGCTGGCGAAGATCGATGAGGAATCGCTGCCGTTGCCGAATTCACACAACCAGCCATAACCCACCGCCAGCAAAATCAGAATTCCCGGAACGAGGTGGTGGATGTGACGACCGCCCATGATGATGTAATGAAACGGCGGAATCTGATGGCGAATGCAGAAAACCATTCCACGAACAATGGCAAAGGTCAGAAAGAAGCTGACCGAGGCGAGAAACAGCCGGCGGCGTGGACGATCCGCGATGTGCTCGCGGAGAAGCGGACCCAGGCGAGTGCGATGAAGTAGCCCGAGCAACAGGGCCAGCATCGCCAGCAGAATCAGAAGAAGAATTCCAGTATCGCTCCAGTGCATGGGGCATTAAACCTCAAGCAACGTGGATGCGGCAACCGTGGAGGCTCGCAAAGATGATGACGGCGATGCGCGATGGATAAGCCACGATAGAATGTCAAAACAACCAAGAACGAGGGCTAGCACTTGCGCAAATCTGGATCGCGTTTCAGACATCATTTCTCCACCTATGTTTTTCTGTTACTCACTATTCAAGCAATTGCTCAGCCGTCTGCTTCTGTTTCGTCTGAATTGTTTTCTGGGCTGAAATGGCGGCTGATTGGGCCGTTTCGCGGCGGACGCGCAGTCGCTGTAAGCGGTGTGCCCGGCGACTCGACTACTTTTTATTTTGGCGCAGTAAATGGCGGTATCTGGAAAACCATCGATGCCGGAGTAGTCTGGACGCCGATTTTTGACGGTCAGCCAGTAGGCTCGATTGGGGCGCTGGCTGTAGCTCCGTCCGATCCGAAAATTGTTTATGCGGGAACCGGCGAGAGCGATATTCGCGAGGATCTTTCGTCGGGCAATGGCGTTTACAAGTCGAGCGACGGCGGCGTCACGTGGAACCACATAGGCCTTGAGGATACGCGACAGATCAGCCGGATTGCGGTTGATCCCGAGAATGCGAACATTGTTTATGTGGGTGCGCTGGGACACGCTTATGCTCCGAACGCGGAGCGCGGCGTCTACAAATCTGTCGATGGCGGAGCGCATTGGGCGCACGTTCTGGATCTGGGGCCAGAAATTGGCATTTCCGATCTGGCGATGTGTATTGGTTCTCCGCAGATTTTGTTTGCCGGCGCGTGGCATACGTGGCGCGCTCCGTGGAGCACGTATGCTCCGGTTGACGGACCGGGCAGCGGACTTTACCGATCGCAAGATGCGGGTAAAACGTGGCAGAGGCTCCAAGGGAGCGAATTGCCCGAGGGCAATTGGGGACGCGTGGGCGTCGCGGTTGCGCCCGACGGCAAGCATGTATACGCGCTGATCTTCATCGAGGGGCAGCCCAAAAAATCGGGATTGTATCGCTCCGACGATGGGGGCAGCACGTGGACGCTCGCCAATTCCGATTCTCGTTTGACCAGCCGAGCGTGGTATTTCAATCGCATCACCGTTGATCCGCAGAATCCAGACGTGATCTACATCCCGAATGTGGCCCTCTACCGATCCGAGGATGGCGGAAAAACAATTTCGGTTTTGCGTGGCGCGCCGGGTGGCGACGATTATCACGAGCTGTGGATCGACCCGAAAAATTCGGCCAGTATGGTGCTGGCAACCGATCAGGGCACTACGGTCAGCATCAATCGCGGGCAAACCTGGAGCACTTGGTACAACCAGCCGACGGCGCAGTTTTATCATGTAACCACCGACAACCAGTTTCCCTACGTGGTATACGGCACCGAACAGGATAGCGGCAGCGCTGTGGTGCTGAGCCGCACCGACCATGGCCAGATCACGCCGCGGGATTGGTCCCCTTCCGGAGCAAGCGAGAGCGGGTACATGGTGGTCGATCCGAATGATTCGAACATCATTTATCTGAGCGGGACTTACGGTTCAGTTTCGCGCTACAACAAGCGAACCGGCTTCAGCCAGGACATTACTCCGTGGCCGGCAGTTTCGTTCGATGCCGAAATCAATCGGCGCAAGTATCGCGACCCATGGACCCCGGCGCTGGTGCCTTCGCCGATTGATCGGGGAACGCTTTATTTGGGAACGCAATATGTGATGAAGACGGTCGACGGCGGTTTGCACTGGGAAAAGATCAGTCCCGATCTGACGGGAGCGATGCCAGGTGCGCGTGAGGCAATGGAGAAGAAAGAGCAGAATCCGCCGCAGCAAGTTTCGCCCGCTCAACTTCCGCAAACGAAGTTTGTGCCGGAGCAGTCTTCGGCAAACCAGTCTTCGGCAAACGAAGCTTCGTCAACTCCAGCTACGCCAACCCTCGAGGACGCTAAACGCGAAGGTTATGGAGTTGTGTTCACGGTCGCGCCATCACCCGTGAATCGAGATCTGATCTGGGCGGGAAGCGATACGGGATTGATTCACGTAACACGCGACGGTGCAAAGAGCTGGAAGAACGTCACGCCGCCCAGACTCGGCGACTGGAGCAAAATTTCGCTGATCGAAGCTTCTCACTTCGATGCTGCGGTTGCGTATGCGGCGGTTGATCGCTCACGAGTCGACGATCAAACACCATACATCTATCGGACGCGCGACTACGGCGAGAGCTGGCAGTTGATTACAAGCGGCATCAACGCTCCGGCGTTTCTGCGCGCGGTGCGTGAAGACCCGCAGACCAAAGGACTGCTGTTCGCCGCAACCGAATTCGGAGTTTACGTCTCGTTCGATGACGGAGATCGCTGGCAATCGCTGCAATTGAATCTGCCGGTCACGGGAGTTCGCGACCTTACCATCCACTGCGATGACCTGGTGGCAGCTACGTTCGGACGCGCCTTTTGGATTCTCGACAACATCACGCCGCTGCGACAGTCGCACGATGCTGAAAAACCGGGTGGAGCGTGGCTCTACCGCCCAGCCACAGCGTTTCGCGTGGATAACGATTCATTTCCGGGCACACCGCTTCCGCCCGAGGAACCGACGGCAGAAAATCCTCCGGCGGGCGCAATGATCGATTATTTTCTTCCCTCGGCCGCGAGCAGCGTTCGGCTGGAAGTTTTCGATGCGCAGCAGAACCTAGTCAGAAAATTCTCTTCAGATAATCAACGCACGACAAAGCGCCCGCCGCTCCCGGTTGCCGAGCGCTGGTTCCCAAAGCCTGAAGTCCTGGAGAAAACTGCGGGGATGCATCGCTTTGTCTGGAATCTTACCTGGAGCAACTCCGGTGGCCCGACTGCGGACGAAGACGCCGAGTACCACGTTCCCAGCGGGCCCAAAGCTGTGCCGGGAAGCTATGAGCTGCGCCTGACAGTTGATGGAAAGACGCAGACACAATCGCTGAAACTTGAAATGGATCCGCGGTCGCCGGCGACTGCCGACGTGCTGGCGCAACAGTTGCAACTGGGCCGACAGATCTATGGCGAATCTGTCGAGGCGCGGCGCGCGCTGGCCGAGATTGGGTCGGTGCAGAAGCAACTCACCGATATTCAGCAGAAAGTTGCGCCAGAAAATTCGCGGCTCAAGCAGGCGCTCGAGGAAACACAATCGGAAGTCGGCAAGATTCTTGCGAATAAAGAGCACGGTGCCGAACAAAATCCCGGACTGCAGGCGGCGAATACGGCTCTGGCTTCCGCTTTGCGAGTTGTAGAAAGCGGAGATCGCAGGGTGCCCGCGCAAGCGGTGGCGGTTTACCAACAGTCAAGCGCGCAGGTAAAGGCACGGATTGCAGAGTGGCTTCAATTCAAACAAACGAAATTGGCGCAACTGAACGACTTGTTGCGTAAAGCAAACCTTGCTCCGATTGCGATTGCAGAAATTGAACAGCAAGTGGAGTTTTTAATATCGCGCTAGATGCGCGAATCGGTGAAAGAAGCCTGCCTCTGATGGCGTCTTTTTGATGCCGCCTTTCGCCTTCGGTTGCTCGGCGATACAGCTGCGCACCACTACTTCTTCCGCAAGTTGTGAAGTTTGTCCCTACCCAAATAACTTTCACGATCTGAATCACAGCCTCGGGTCCGCGTGGGCGCACATGCATCTGTGACTTCAGTCACAGCAGGAAGGCTTCGCTGCCAGCGATTATGAAAATGAAATTCAATTTCAAGATATGAGTTTTCGGCATTCTTAAGCTTCATACAACTTAATCGCATGAGGAAGAGGTCAAGGTGAACGAGGACGATGGCATTTTCAAACAGAAACGTTGGCGTCGAGCAATAGCGGGGATAAGAGTTGTGCTTTTTTGTTCTTTTTTGATTGTTTGTTCATCGAGCCAGGCAAGCGATGCAGCGAGCCTTTCGGGGACAGTTGTCGATCCGAGCGGTGCGGTTGTTCCGGCGGCCACGGTAATTGCGACCAACCTGGAAAACGGTGCGAAGCATACATGTGCTACCAACGCTGAGGGGGCTTACAGCATTGCCACGCTACCCGCCGGCCGCTATCAAATCGAAATAACAGCAGAGGGATTCAAAACCTACCGGCAAACGGGGTTGGAGCTTACTGCCTCGGTTGCGCTCAAAGTGGATGTTGCGCTCGAACTCAAGTCCGATGCGACGACAGTCGAGGTCAGCGGAGAGACTGTTCAACTCGATCTTTCAACCACGCAAATGGGCGAGACCATCGCGGCCAGCAAGCTGAATAATGTACCGCTCAACGGACGCAGTTTCACCGATCTGATGGCCATTCAGCCCGGAATCGTGCCCGCGAGTTCGCAGCAACCCAATGCTGTCGTCATGAGTGGCGTCACCAGCACTTCACCGTCCGGTGACCTGAACGCAGGCAACACGTCAATTAGCGGGCAGCGCGAAACCGCGAATGGGTTTCGCGTCAACGGCAGCGACGTGGAAGAAGACGTCAACATGGGAACGGCGATTGTTCCGAATCTCGATTCCATCCAGGAATTGCGCCTGTTAACGAACAGCTTCGACGCCGAATATGGCAATTACAGCGGAGGACAGGTGCTCGTCGTGACCAAGTCGGGCGCTAATCAATTCCACGGCGATGGATTCGAGTTCCTACGCAATACAGCGCTCGATGCGAGAAACTACTTCTCCGCCGATCGGGCGCAGTTCGAGCAGAACCAGTTTGGGGGTACATTCGGCGGCCCGCTGCGTAAGGATAAAGTCTTTTTCTTTGCTGATTATCAAGGCACTCGCCTGACGCAGGGAATCGACACTGGCCGGATCTCGGTGCCTTCGCTGCAGAATCGCGCGGGCGATCTGTCCGATCTCGGCAGCTCGTTAACGGGAGTTGTGAATGGCCAATACTGGGCCGGATTGCTGTCACAAAAGCTCGGGTATCCGGTTTACTCCGGCGAGCCCTACTATACGGCTGGTTGCGCCAGTTCATCGCAATGCGTTTTGCCCAATGCTGTCATTCCGCAGGACGCATGGTCAGCGCCAGCCAGGGCTTTGCTGCAATACATCCCCAAACCAAATCAGGCTGGAAATATATTCTCAACGTCAGCGTACGATGAGGACCTTCGCGATGACAAAGGAGCGGTGCGAGTCGATGCCGACACCCGCTGGGGACGACTAGCGGTCTATTACTTTCTGGATGATTACACGCTGAACAATCCCTATCCCACGGGGCAGGGCGGGGCGAACGTTCCCGGGTTCAATGCGATGACGCTCGGCCGGGCGCAGCTCCTAAGTCTCGGTTTTACCAAAACGTTTGCGGCCAATGCAGTCAACGAATTGCATTTCAGCTACATGCGCGACGCGAATATTGCAGGACATCCGGTGGGCGGAGTGGGACCGAGTTTGGCGTCGCAAGGATTCGTCGACGGAACGGGCACAGCGGGGATTGTTCCGCTCGCTCCATCAATTGAGGGCGTCGAGAATGTTTCGTTCAACGATTTTACTTTCGGGGTCGATATCACCGGATTGACGCAGGTCAACAACACATTCCAGTGGATGGACAATTATTCGAGAATCATCGGCCAACACACGATGAAAATCGGCGGAGAATTTCATCGCGACCAGATCAACACCAATCCGGATCCGATCTTCAATGGCGCTTTTGTGTTTCAGGGAAGCGAGACCGGATCGGACCTGGCAGATTTTCTGCTCGGGATTGCCAGCAGTTACAGCCAGGGAGATTCTCAACGTTTCTACAACCGCAACCAATACGCGGGGCTGTTCGCGCAGGATAGCTGGCGAATCCGCAGCAATCTTACACTGAATTACGGCCTGCGTTGGGATGTGATTGCACCGTGGTACGAAAAATACAACCAGTTGCAAACCCTCGTTCTGGGCGAGCAATCGCGCGTCTATCCAGGTGCGCCGGCTGGATTGGTATTTCCCGGCGACTCCGGGGTTCCCCGGACGCTTGCTCCGACGAAATACGACAGCTTTGCGCCGCGCATCGGCGTTTCCTATTCACCGAATGCGCAGAGCGGCTTGCTCGCAAAAATCTTCGGCGGACCGGGCAAAACCAACCTCCGCGCGGGCTATGGCCTTTTCTGCACCGCATTCGAGGGATTGTCGGCGGGCATCATGAGCGCCAACCCGCCCTACGGCTACGACTACACCAGTCTCGCGCCGCCGTTGTTTGCCACGCCCTTCGTCACTGCAGCCAGCGGTCAAAGCGTCGGCCAGCGCTTCCCGCTGAAATTTCCTGTCTTTGGCGCATCGCCGAACCATCCGGATTCGAATGTCGATTGGTCGCAGTTCCTGCCCATTACCGGGGTACCATCGTTTTTCCATGGGAACGTGCCGCCGTACTCAGAGAGCTACCAGCTTTCGCTGCAACGAGAAATCGGCGCGAAGACCTTCCTCAGCGCTGGTTATGTCGGCACCCAGGCGCATCATCTGCTGGTGCTCGAATCGGCGAATCCCGGCAATCCTGCCCTCTGCCTGAGCCTCAGCCAGCCTAATGAAGTTATGCCGGGAACGCCGACCTGCGGACCCTTCGGCGAAAGTGGCGTCTACACCACGCCAGCGGGGGCTGTGATTCACGGTACGCGTGGACCATTCAGCCCCGAGTTCGCCGCCGTCACTTACCAGAAAACGATCGCGAATTCGAACTACAACGCGCTGCAGATCAATCTCCGTCACAACTCTGGCCCGCTGGAGTTTATGGTTGGCTACACGTACAGCAAATCCATCGACCAGTCTTCGAGCTTGGCGGAAGCGGTCAACCCGATCGATCCAGCGTTAAGCCGGGCGCTTTCCGCTTTTGATATGCGCGACAATTTTGTGGCGAGTTATAAGTACCAGCTACCATTGAGCAATCTGCTCAGGCGCCAGAATCGATGGACCAGTGGCTGGGGGATCTCGGGCTTGACCCGATTCACCACCGGCTTCCCGGTAACCCTTTACAACAACACCGACCGGTCGCTGCTCGGAACGATTCCCAACGGCATCAATAACAACGGAGTCGACACTCCCAACTTTACCGCGGGCAACCTCGCCATCAATACCAATCCGCGA
Source organism: Terriglobales bacterium (assembly GCA_030038475.1). Taxonomy (GTDB): domain Bacteria; phylum Acidobacteriota; class Terriglobia; order Terriglobales; family Acidobacteriaceae; genus Acidiflorens. The sequence goes on from JASHOU010000182.1 coordinate 13,199, forward strand.
ACCGGGAATCCCGCTTTCAACACCGCGCTTTTCACCCTCCCGGCGCTTGGCGAAGTCGGCACGGCACCTCGGCGTTTTTTCAGCGGTCCGGGCATCGACAATTTTGATTTGGCGCTCGAAAAGCAGTTGAGATTATCGGAATCCAAATCGCTGGAATTTCGCCTGGAAGCCTTTAACGCGCTGAACCATGCGCAGTTCTACGGGCCTGCGGCTGTAAACGGCAATATCAGCAGCGCCAACTTCGGCCAGGTGGTGAGCGCAGCGGCTCCCAGGCTGGTGCAGTTGGCGGGGAAATTTTACTTTTAGGGCGGTTGGGCTATTCTCTCGAAACCAGCACAGCACCGTGGCATCCTTAGCCGCTGTGTTTTTGAGCCGGTGGCTGTTCCCAACTTGCGTCAGGCCGCTGGGGACGCGGCTTACGCCTTCTGGTTTATGTGCAAATCTCAAATATTGTGACGAAAGCACTGATTCCGAAGCGCTTCCGCCGATTGCCGTGTCAAAGAGAGTTAACCGACCTAGAAAGATGGCCTTAGCAGCGCCGAAGCAGTGCCGAAATATGATTACCGGCCGGTCGGTACCGCTGGATTCCCGGCCTCGGCTCTCGCATCCACAAAGTTTTCCACAGCCAACCTTATCCAAGGGTGGTGTTTGTCTCCATTTCACCCGAAACAACCGTAATCTACTCACCCGGTTCGCTGTTGCCTTCGAGCAGGTTCGCAAAGCGCGTGGAATTATGCAGGAAGGCCAGATTGAACTTGCCGATAGGGCCGTTGCGCTGTTTTGCGATGATGATTTCGGCGCGCCCTTTTAGGTCAGGGTCCTCCTGTTTATAGATCTCTTCGCGAAAAATAAACATAACAACGTCGGCGTCCTGCTCAATCGACCCCGATTCGCGCAGGTCGGAGAGCTGCGGCCGATGGTCGCCGCCCCGACTCTCGGGAGCACGGCTAAGTTGCGATAAAGCTACAACCGGAACCCCGAGTTCTTTGGCGATGGCCTTAAGACCGCGTGAGATGGCGGAGACTTCCTGGGTTCGATTCTCGAAACGCTTGCTGCCGCCCGACATGAGCTGGAGGTAATCGACGACGATAAGGTCCAACCGTCCCTGCGCCTGCTTCAGCCGTCGCGCCTTCGCCCGCATCTCGGTAAGCGCAATGCCGGGTGTATCGTCGATAAAAATCGGCGCGTTCGAGAGCTCTTCCATCGCGCGAACGATTTTTTTCATGTCGTCGCCCCACAGCGATCCGGTGCGCAGCTTCTGCGCGTCGACAATCGCCCGCGAACAGAGCAGCCGTTGCAGCAAAGCCTCACTGGACATTTCCAGGGAGAAGACGCCGACGGTCTTGCCATCGTCGATCGCGGCATTCTCGGCGATGTTCATCGCAAACGCAGTCTTGCCCATCGAAGGCCGCGCCGCAATAATCACCAGGTCGGATTTCTGCAACCCGCTGGTCAACTCATCGAGCGCAGTGTAATGCGTGGCCAGGCCGGTGATCCGCTGGCCGCGTTGCAACAGGGCATCAACCGATCCAAACGAGTTGCGAACGATCTCCTTGATTCCCTGAAAGCCTTTGCCAATGCGCTTCTCGGAAAGCTGAAAGACAGCGGCCTCAGCCTCGTTGAGAATCTCTTCGGCGGGATCGGACTGTTCGCTCGCTTTCGCGATGGCCGTGTTGGCAACGCTGATCAGTCCGCGCAGCATGGCCTTGTCGCGGACGATTCGGATGTAGTGCTCGATCGAGGGCCGATCGGGAACGCCGTCGAGCAGGGCGGAAATGTAGCCGACATCGCCCACCGCTTGCAGGTCTTTGTGCCGGTCGAGTTCCTCCACCAGCGTGATAATGTCGATGGGCCGCGAAGATTCGGCGAGATCCATCATGCGTGAGTAAATGCGCCGGTGCGAATCGAGCAAGAAATCTTCGGGCTTTAAGTGCTCGGCAGCGTCGTTGAAGGCGTGATTATCGAGCAGCACGGCGCCAAGGATGGAGCGCTCGGCGTCAATGTTCGCCGGCAAACGACCGATGTTGGTTTCGAGAGTTGCCACAATGTTGAGGTGAGTGCGTTGCATCGTAATTCGTTTCGACCTGTGAGAAGCTGTGCGTGGCTGATGGAAACACGGGCCGAAATAGATTTTTTTCGGAACGCCATCTGCGTCAGCCTAGGCGCTGCCTCGGAGCGAGTATTGCAACGGGGCGAAGAAAAAGCAAATTTCTAACTGGGGGAGTATCTAGACTCTCAACCCGACCACCGTCGCTCCGCCGCCGCCCTCGTTTGGCGGAGGTTCGGTGACGGACTCGACGTGCGGATGCTTTCGCAGATACTGTCGCAGAGCTTTGCGAAGAATGCCCATACCGCTGCCATGGACTATGCGAACACGCGGCATGCCGGCGAGAAACGCGCGATCAACGAATTTCTCAACCTCGCTGGTCGCTTCGTCGACCGTGCAACCGATGACGTTGATTTCGGTGGGTTGGGTTAAGTCGCTCGCTTCGTTTTGCAGCTTGACGGTGATTCCGCGCGAGCGCGCGGCTTCGACCGGCGAAACTTGCGACTGCGTTCTTCCGGCGCTCGTCAGCACTTCGGCGATATCCTCGCGGGCGATCCGCATCTTCATCGAGCCGATCTCGACGTCGAAGTGATTGTCGCCGATCTTCTTTTTGATGACGGCCGCGCGGCCCATTGACTTGAGTTTCACGGTGTCGCCTTCGGAAACGTGCTTGACCAGGCTGGGCTGCGCGTTTGGATCGCCGCGATCCGCTCCGGTCGAGTGCGCAACCACCGTGGAATCGAACTGCTCGCGAAATTCGCGGCGCATTTTGGCGATGCGGCGTTCGGCGTCTTTCGACAGCTTTTGCGCGGCGGCACGATCCTGTACAGCATTGACGGCCTCCCTGGCGTGGTATTCGAGATCGCGGAACAACGCCTCAAGCTTCGACTCCATCTCGCGAATCTTGGCTTGCTGCTCTTTACGGCCTTCGTTCGCGAGACGCGACTTTTCGCGCTCCAGTTCCTGCTCCCGCGTCTGCATCCGCAACCGCTCAGCTTCCAGATCGCGGAGGTCGGAGTGCAAACGGTCGAGGAATCGCGCCACGTCTTGCGTCTGCGAGCCTAGGCGCGAACGCGCGGACGCAACGATCGCAGGATTCAGTCCAAGGCGCTGCGCAATGTTGATCCCCGCCGAAGCTCCAGGGACGCCAATTTTCAGTTCGTAGGTCGGCTGCAGCGTGGCCTCGTCGAAGCCGACCGATGCGTTGACCACTCCGGGCGTATTCGCTCCATAAACTTTGAGCGAAGTGTGGTGCGTGGAGATGACGGCCATGCAGCCGACTTTGCGAAAATGCTCGGCGATGGCAACCGCAAGCGCGGCGCCCTCTTCGGGGTCGGTGGCGGAGCCGAGTTCGTCAAGCAGCACGAGCGAATCGGCGGTCGCGGTGCGCGAGATGAAATCGATGTTGGTGACGTGCGCCGAAAAGGTTGAGAGGTTTTGCTCGATCGACTGATAATCGCCGATATCGGCGAGGATCGCATCGAAAACCGGCACATCGGCTCGGTCGGCTGGGACGGGAATACCGGATTGCGCCATGAGAGCGAGCAGGCCGAGCGTTTTGAGGGAGACGGTCTTACCGCCGGTGTTGGGGCCGGTGATCACCAACTGGCGATGGTCGCCTTCGAGTTCGATGGTGATCGGAACAATCTTTGCTTTTTTGAGTTTTAGATTGCGCTCCAGCAGAGGATGACGGGCACGATGGAGAATAAGGCGAGCACCATACCCGTCGCCGCCTTCCGCGGATAAATTCACGGCAACACAGTTGTAATCTTCGGCGAAACGAGCTTTGGCGAACTGGAGTTCGAGTTCGGCTAGCACATCAGCAGCGGCGAGAATCGCATCGGCGTTCTCGCCGATCTGGTGTGTCATTTCGAGCAGTACGCGATGGATCTCGGCGAGTTCATCGTCGAACAGGCGAACCAGTTCGTTGTTTTGTTCGATGGTTTCCAGCGGCTCGACAAATACGGTTTGTCCGCTTGAACTGGCTCCGTGTACAACGCCCTGCACGCGGCGTTTCTGCTCGACCTTCACCGGGATCACGAAACGCTCGCCGCGGATGGTGATGAGTTCATCCTGCACCGTGCCGCCTTCGGCGAGCTTGCGCAAGTAGCCGCGCAGCGATTCCTGGATTTGCCGTTTTTGCTTTTCGATTTCGCGGCGAATGCGGCCGATCTCAGGCGAAGCGTGATCGTCGAGCGTGCCATCGGGCAGAATTTTGCCGCGGAACGCGCGCAGAAAGCCGGTGAAATCCTGGATTCCCGCGGAAAGAGCATTGACTGTCCTCCACTCCGAGCGCATCGCGGCCGGAGGCTGGCGAACGATTTCGCGCCACTCAGAGGCGCGGTCGGCGATTAGAACGATGTCGCGAATTTCGGTGGTCTCGAGAGCGGCTCCGGCAATGCGCGACTTTTCGATCAGCACTTCAATTTCGGGCAGGCCGGAGAATTCGAAGCGTCCCCCGACGCGGCGATAGTCGCGAATTTCCGTGGTGAGCTGCTGCTGGTTTTCAATCCATTCGCGGTCGAGCGACGGCGTCAACTCCGCAATGCGGCGCTGCCCAAGCGGCGAAGAAGCGTAGCCAGCGAGCAGATCGCGCAGGACTTCGAATTCGAGCAGGCGCGAACTGGTATGAGTTACCGGATTGGGGACGAACGACATGCGTTTGAACGGCGCTTCGAAGCGCTGTTTTATGTTACAACGCAGGCTGGCTTCGCATGGACGAGAATGACCATCGCGACTTTAATCGAGTGGCTTTTTACCGGCCAAACAGGTTCCCAGGTCGAGTGCGGTGTAAAATCAAGCTCGCCGGCTCGCGCCAATGCGATTCCGGCGCACGGCCCCGTAGCTCAACTGGATAGAGCATCAGTCTTCGGAACTGAGGGTTGGGGGTTCAACTCCCTCCGGGGTCGCCATGGCAAAGCTGGCTGTTCAAGTCCCGCCGAACGCGGCCAGACGAACCTCTCCGCACCCCACACTCTGGTTACTTGCTCCGGGTAACGATTCAGGCTGCAATAGCATTGGCGGAGCTTCCTATGAAGGGTGTTTTTGGATTCCTGGGCACGGTCATCACATTAGCGATTGGAATGTACATTTACTCTTTGCAGGTCAAGGCGATTGATCCGGCAGCGGGTGCGTCGAACGGCGCGGAAGCACCAACCATTACGGGAGTGAAAAACGACCTGATCAGCATTGCCAATGCGGAGCGCGGCTATATGGCATCGCAAGGCAAATATGCATCGCTGGAGGAATTGACTTCCGGCAATTATCTCACCATCAAGGGCGAACGGCCTCCGTATGTTTACGATGTGGAGGTTTTGGAGGGCAGTTTTCGCGCGACTGCAACTCGCACCACCAAAGGCACTCCGGCGCAGCTCTGGATTACCGAAACCATGCAGGTGCAGGCATCGGATTGACGTGCATCGGCACCGAATTCGCGCGCGTTGGCATAGCTTGCCTTTGAAGTACCGCCACGCAAGCATCCCACCTGCAATTCCGCACCCAGATCCTCAACGCTGGCATCCTCGGTGTTGGTGGTATTGATCTAAGTCAGCGGCTTGCGCCTTTCGCGTAGAACATTTGGAAAACTCAGGATCGTGGCAGAGGTCTTGTTTTCGACTCGCCGGATGTACTCGGTAATTGCTGCCTGCAGCTCAGACAGAATGACCACCAAATCGGCTTCCGATGCGCACGAGAGGTGGGCGCACAACTCTCGTATACGGTCTTCGAGACGTCGAGCCGGAGGCATGGCGGAAAACCGGACGAGTAGCTGGGCTAAGGATGCCATAACTGACAGTCCGGTTGTATACATTGGGCACGGTAGAATTCGCGGAGCGGCTGGCGCGAACTGCGATTTGGCGTGACGGGATTTTCAGACGTTTGCCCCTCATCCCAATCCGAAGATATATTAAATACAAACTTTGCTTGATCTTCGCGTTTAGAATCGCTGTATGTACACAGACTTTACCGCCGCTAACCGCTGGACCCGGAAAAAGGTCCATTGCCTGTATCAGGCGCTCATAGTCGCCATTGCCACTCGCCATGCCGATGCGGTGGACATCAAGTTTCTGGTCGATGGACGGCCTGTTTGGGTCGCCCTGCCGCACCCGGCCTGGGTCGAATATCAGAAGCACACGGGGAAAGTGATTACCGACTCGCTGGCGAAAGAAATCGCCGGGCATTTTCTGAAAACGGCATTGGAATCAGGCGAAGGCTTGGGACGCGAGATGTATTCGCTCACCGTCGAGGAAACCCTCAGGCATCTGGAAGGCGTAGTTGCGGAGGCGGATGTGGCGGCAGCTGCAACTCCCTAGGCCGATGGTGACGGCGACTCGCCTGCCATTGGGCTAGCGGCTCGCTGCGAATCTTCGCGTTCGGCCATCACACCAAAGAGTGACTCGCATCACTTTGACCCCTCCGGCTACAACCTAAAATTTTGCGATGGCCAGCAGGCCATCCGATGCCGTCCATTATCTTTGATCTTTGCCGTCCGTAATTACAGATCAAATCGAACCGCCGCACGCAGGGATATTCTTCACCCTCATGCGTGCATCGATTCGCGAACGGCATTGCTCTTCGATTGATCCCGGCCGGGCTACAGTTGGAAAGCTGCACAGAATGAGCGAGAATAATAGCTTCGTCCCGCTGGCCGCGGTAGACCCTGTTCGCACAAGCTTGTCTTTTTACGTGCGAATGCCCGTTTCATGGCCAGGCGGGGGATTGCGCGTCTTGCAGCAGGAAACTTTGAGGAGACATTTCCGATGTCCAGCCTAATATCCGATACGGAAGCCCTAACCAAAAAAATAACTGCAATAAAGCATAAGCGGCTGAGCGCATGGGTGGAAGAACTGGCGCAGCTCTGCAAGCCGGATCGAGTGCAGTGGTGCGACGGTTCGCAAGCGGAATATCAGGCGATGCTGCAACTCATGGTGCTGACAGGCAGCGCCATCTGGCTGGCCAATGACAAGCGGCCAAACAGCATCCTGGTTCGATCGACTCCGGGTGACGTGGCTCGGGTGGAAGATCGGACATTCATCTGTTCGCGGACGCAGGATGAAGCCGGTCCCACGAATAACTGGGCCGAACCGGCGAAGATGAAGGAAAAGCTACGAGGTTTATTTGCGGGGGCAATGACCGGACGGACGATGTATGTGATCCCTTACAGCATGGGTCCGATCGGGTCGCCGATTGCGAATATTGGAGTGGAACTTAGCGACTCGCCGTATGTTGTGGCGAACATGCATATCATGGCCCGCGTCGGAACTCGCGTGCTGGAAGTTCTGGGCAGTGATGGCGATTTTGTGCGCGGCCTGCACTCGGTCGGAGCACCGCTGGGCGCGAATCAGGAGGATTCGGCGTGGCCTAACAATGCACAGGCAAAATACATTTGCCATTTTCCGGAGACGCGCGAGGTGTGGTCTTTCGGTTCCGGCTACGGGGGCAATGCATTGCTGGGCAAAAAATGCCATGCGTTGCGTATTGCTTCGGTGCAAGCCCGTGACGAGGGCTGGATGGCCGAGCACATGCTGATCCTGAAGATGACGAGCCCTGACGGTAAGGTCAAGTACATAACCGGCGCGTTTCCTTCGGCCTGCGGCAAGACGAATCTTTCCATGATGATTCCAAGTATCCCAGGGTGGAAGGTTGAAACCATCGGCGACGACATTGCGTGGATGAAGTTTGGCATCGATGGACGCCTGTATGCCATCAACCCGGAGAATGGGTTTTTCGGCGTGGCTCCGGGAACGAGCATGAAGTCAAATCCGAATGCCATGCTCACCGCCACGAAGGATTCCATCTTCACGAATTGCGCGATGACTCTGGATGAAGACGTATGGTGGGAGCAGATGACGGCGGAAAAGCCCGCCGAATTGATCGACTGGCTGCGCCGCCCGTGGACTCCGTCTTCCGGCCGCAAGGCAGCTCATCCCAATGCGCGTTTTACCGTTCCGGCCAGCCAGTGCCCGTGCATCGCCCCGGAGTGGGAGGACCCCAAAGGTGTGCCGATCGATGCGATTCTTTTCGGCGGCCGGCGGGCGGGCGTGGTTCCGCTGGTAACAGAGTCGTTCAGTTGGCAGCATGGGACGTTTCTGGGTGCGATTGTCACCAGTGAAACAACTGCGGCGATTACCGGCAAGGTGGGTGAACTGCGCCGCGACCCCATGGCGATGCTCGCCTTCTGCGGCTACAACATGGGCGATTACTACGCCCATTTTCTCAAGATGGGCTCGAGGCCGGGGGCAAAGCTGCCTAAGATTTTCTATGTCAACTGGTTCCGTACGGACAACAATGGAAAGTTTCTATGGCCTGGATATAGCGAGAACAGCCGCGTTTTGAAATGGATCTTCGAGCGCTGCGACGAAAAAGCCCATGCTGTGGATACGCCGATCGGCAGACTTCCGGAGCCTGCGGATCTGGATACCAAGGGGCTGGAAATTCCAGCTGCTGATATTGCCAAGTTGCTGAGCGTGGATGTCGAGGGCTGGCATGCTGAATTGCCCTCGATTCAGGAGCACTTCGCGCGCTTCGGCAGCCATCTTCCTGAGGAGCTGAATCGCGAGGTTCGGGAACTGGAAACAAGGCTCTGGAAGGCGAAGAAGTAGATAGCGCGTTGTCACGGCGCCAGAAGATATTCGTCAACGGAATCTGTATAGACAGGCAACTCGTCCTGAATCGAACAACAAAAGCCTTTCTCGGCGTTCTCCGCGTCTCGGCGGTGAACCACTTCTTGTGCTTAAATCAAGGCATGTTCGCCCGGAAAGTCCGCGTCGAATACAAACACGAGGGACAGCTTCATCCCTGCCCGTTGAAATGGCTGGATAATTTCAGCATGCGCAATTTTACCAATGCGCCGCTGTTTGACGACACGCTGCCGGTGGCCGATGGCTGCCTGGAAATCGGAACGAAGGTGCCCGTCGATCGACTGCGCGAGGCGATGGAAGACTGGTTTCGCCGCAAGAGCTACCTGCCCAAAGATGCGGCGGTAGTCATCACCCTAAAGGCCTAGCTTGCCCCACCGAAACTTGAGGCTTTTTCCATCTTGAGCAGGCGCGCGAAGACGCGGATGATCATGCCATCGAAGCGGGTGCCGCTCAGCTTAACCAATTCGGCCATGGCTTGCTCGTCGCTCTTGGGAAGAGCAAAAGATCGGTCGCTGGTCATGTTAACGTAGGCATCGGCGACAGCGACGATGCGGCCGTACAGGGGTATATTTTCGCCCTTCAATCCCAGCGGATAGCCGCTGCCATCGAATGCCTCGTGATGAGATTCGACGGCCTGCGCCACGGGCTCGATTTCAGGAATCGCCCGCACCACCTCTGCTCCAAGGCGCGCGTGGGTCTTCATTTCTGCGAACTCGTCCTCCCTAAGCGCTCCCGGCTTATTCAGGATGCGATCTTCGATGAACAACTTGCCTACGTCGTGCACTCGCGCCGCCAGAATGACATCGTCAATCTCATGCGCTGCCAGGTTCAATCCGCGGGCAATGATTCCAGCATAGTGCGCAGTCTGTTCGCCGTGTCCGGCGGCATTGTGCTCACGCAATTCAGCTGCGCGCGCCAGAGCTTCGATGGCCTCTTTGAGCGCCCTGCGATTCGCGTTATCTTCGCCCCCGCACAGCTTGCGCAGCGTGCTCACGAGTTCTTCGATGTGTTGCGGCCCGTTATCCTCGCGATTGAGAAATCCCTCGATATAGCCGGAAATCATGTTCCGTTGCAGGGCTGAACCCTCGCCGAATGCGTCGGAGGTGGAAACCTGATTGCCGCCTGCGTGCTTGGAGACATACATGCCGGCGTCGGCCACACGAATCAGGTCCTCAACGGAGAATCCGTGAACGGGGAAGCTGGCAACGCCGAAACTGCCGGTGATATGGTGCTCTTCTAGCATCGGATCCGTGGCTAGCCAAAGCCGCAATCGTTCGGCCAGCACTTGAGCCTGCTCAATACCGGTTTCGGGCATGAGGATGATGAATTCGTCTCCACCATAACGGGCGACAACGTTCGATTGACGACACTTTTGTTCGAGCAGCCGGCCAACTCGAGCGAGCACGAGATCGCCTTCCAGATGGCCCAGGGAATCGTTCACTTCTTTGAACTTGTCCAAATCGACGAGCACGACCGAGAACGGACGGCCTGAACGAGAGGCGCGCTTCCACTCCGAACTCAGCGCTTCCCAGAAAAACCGCCGAGTCTTGATGCCGGTCAAACCATCGGTGATCGATTGTTGCTGCAGCTTTTGGAAGACAAAAGAATTGTGCAACGCCGTCGCCAAAAGATCGGCCAGCGTATTGAGAATGAGCACATCCTGCGGGGCGAACGCGTTTTCATCGCGGCTCTCGACGTTGAGCACACCCAGCAAGCTCTCTCCGTAGGTGATGGGCAGGCAGAGAACGGCGCGCGATTCCGGCAGGACGCCGGCCAGTTGCCCCGGGCCGGCGTTTTGCACCAGTGCGCTCACGCCGGTGCGGGCGACTTTTCCCAGAACTCCACTGCCTACTGCGATGCGGCGGCCCAGGGTTTGCGACGCTGTGCCCGCTTCGGCTTTGATCTCGATGTCCTTAGTGGCGTAGTCCATGATGCCGATGCCGATGTGATCGTAGTGGAAGTTCTTCTGGATTTCGCGCACGATATTGGCCATCATCTGCTCGGCGTCCTCGCTGGAGATTGCAACTTTCGAAATGTTATTCAGAAACGCGAGATGGCGGGCGCGGCGCTGCTCCTCGGTGAACAGGCGCGCATTTTCGATCGCCACTCCAAGTTGACCGGCAGCGGTTTGCATGACCTCGAGATCTCTGGCCTGGAACTGCGATTCCCGCTCGGTGCTGAGAGCAGCCATCACTCCTTGGGCTCGATCGCCCAGGAGAATCGGCACTGCGCAGAACGATTTGGCAGGCTGCTGGGGCACGAAATCGACGCCCAGCTTTGCCCGCACCTGCTCCAGGTCCGACTCAATCAGCAGTGGCTCACCGGTCCTGAGAACATACTCGGTCAGTCCGTTGCCGGCTTTGCGCGAGCGCTTGGGAAGCCTGACTCCGGCTTCGATCTCCAGCTCGAAACGGATTTCATCCTCCTCTTGAAACGCGATGTAGAAATTGCTCGTGTCGAAAATCTGGCCTAGTTCGACCTGTACCGTGCGCAGCACCTCGTCCTGGACGAGATGAGAACTGATGGCTTGGCCAATTTCGGTGAGCAGTTCGTATTCTTTGGTACGGCGCTGAGCTTCGTGCATGACCACGTAATTTTCGAGTGTCAGCGCGATCTGTAGAGACAGCCCGATCAGCAAACGCAAATTCGAAGAGCCGAACATCCGCCGCTCGGCATGAGGAAACAGGAGTACTCCGAAATTGTGCTCCCGCGTTTGCAGGCTCACGGCCATCAGATCGGTGACTCCTTCGGCCAGCAGCGTCTGCTTGCAGGCCTCGAACTTACCTCCGGAAAGCGCGGGCAGAGGCTCTTCCAGCTCCGGGAGACTTCGAAAGGTGACGACGCCACCGCGCCTGTAAGCCAGCTCGGAAATGTAGTCTCCTGCCTGCGTTTTTTGCAGTTTTTCCAGGAATTCCGCCGAGAAGCCTTTTTGTACCGAGGGCAAAGTGCCGCGCCATTGCTGCGAGACGAAGAAGATGGCGCGACGCTCGGGCAGCGGCGCGATCAATCTATCCACGAAGGTTTGCAGGCTGGGTATGAGATCTGATGGCGAGAGCAAGCGGCGCGGATCGACACCCAGAGTCGAAAATGCGAGAGCGTTTTCCTGCACCGCGTTTCGTTCGTTTTCGAACAGAACCATCACCATCGCGATCGCCAGGAGCATCTGCGGAACGGGACCAAGAAAGCCGCCGAACTGACCAACAATATTGAGAAAAGGTTGCCGAAACTGGCCGGCGCCCATCAGTGCCGCCCAAAGCGCAAGGGAAAACGCAAGCACCCGGAAGGCCACCGAATTCCTGCGAAATGCGTATCGATAAAAATGGAATGAGCAATAGAAGAGAATTGCTGCCAGCGCCAGCTCCAGGCGGACATATTTAGGTACCAAGTCCGACTTTTCGGTGAACACTCCACTGACCATTTGCGTCCGCAGGTTTATATAGGCGAGCAGAGCTCCGGTCACCGTCAGCGCAACGTCATACCACTTGAGCTGAAACGATTCCCTTATCAGGCGTGTGGAGACGAAGATGCAAACCGCCATGCCCACCAGAAGCATTGAGCTGAGGAAAAACAAGAGCGCAGAAGGGCCGTGGAAATATTCCACTGCCTGCAACGCGTAATGCAGCGTGTAGGCCGCCCATGCGAGTTGCCACGCACGAAAATAGGTGTGACGGTTCTGTTCGTAGAGGTAAGTGAAGACAAGAAGCACCAGCAGGGCTACCGCCCCGGGAATCAGCACCAGACCTGTTACCACGCTGTTCATCTAATATTCCCCAGGTAATACCTTCTCGTCACTATGAATGGTACCCTTTGAGAAACGTGTCACTAAGGCTGGCCTAATCCTGTCATACCAGACAGATGGAGACAACAGGTGTCTTTCGGCTGGCGCCATCCTGGGCACGGCGTTTTCAAAGTATCTACTTATAGGATGCGACGGCGCTACAGCGATTTTCTTTCAAAGCATTACCTTCGTAATCCAGAGGTAACCATTCTTTCGAGGGCAGGGCCGGCTCGCCGCGGCAGTGCTTCGCTTTCGAACAAAGCGCGTTCCTGCTGACAGAACGGTTAGAGCCTAAACGCCCCGCCCCGCTATACTCAAGAGCTATGCTTCGGGTTCGATTCGCGCCTTCGCCAACGGGTTTTCTCCACGTTGGCAGCGCCCGCACTTTTATTTTCAACTGGCTCTACGCCCGCCACAACCGCGGAACCATGGTCTTGCGCCTCGATGACACGGATGTCGAGCGCAATACTGAAGCCTCGATGAACTCCATCTTCGAAGGCCTGAGATGGCTCGGCCTTGGCTGGGACGAGGAGTATAAGCAATCCGAGCGGCCCGCGTTGCACCGGCAGATTGCCCACGCCATTTTTCAGAAAGGCCTCGCCTACCGCGATTTCACCCCCGCCCACGCCGGCGACAGCGAGAAATCGGGCGCCAATCAGACGTGGCTTTTCAATCCTGGCATGCGTGAGCTTTCGCGTGTGGAAAGCGACCGCAGGGCCTCTGCGGGAGAGCCTTTCGCGCTGCGCTTCCGAGTTCCACGCGGGACCGGTGACGAAATTCGGTTTACTGACGCCGTCTACGGCGCGCAAGCCAAATCCGCCGATGACATCGAAGACTTCGCCCTGCTCCGTTCGGATGGCATGCCTACCTATCATCTGGCATCGTGCGCCGATGATATCGATCTGCGGATCAGCCACATCATCCGCGGCCAGGACCACCTCTCGAATACTTTCAAGCACGTGATGATCTTCGAGGGCGCGGGGGCAAAGCCGCCGCAGTTCGCGCATCTTCCACTTCTTGTGGCGCCCGATGGGTCGAAGCTTTCGAAGCGCCGTCACGGTCCGGTCGTGAGTGTGACCACCTATCGCGATGCCGGTTTTCTGCCGGAAGCCTTTATCAACTTTCTTTGCCTGCTGGGTTGGTCGCCGAAAGACAATCGCGAAAACATGACGCAGCAGGAACTCATCGATGCCTTTTCTCTCGAAGGCATCAATCGCGCCAACGCTGTGGTGAATTTCAAGGAACCTGCGGCGACACCGGAGGAAACGTTCGACCCCAAGGCGCTCTGGCTCAACGCCGAGCACATCCGCGCCCTTCCTGTCGAGGACCTTAGCTCGTGCCTGCTGCCGATCGTTCACGAAGCAGGTTTTGAGATTACCGTGGAAAAAATGCTGGCCATCACTCCGCTGATTCGCGAGCGTATCAAGCTGTTGCGTGACGTTCTCACCGCCGCGGACTTTTTCTTCGTCGGTCAGCTACCGCCTTATGACCCAGCCGAGTTGATTCCCCAGAAAGGCGACGCCGCGATGGCTTTGAAAGTCTTAACTGGAGCACGAGAAATTCTGGCGCAAACCGAATTCAAACATGACCCGCTCGATCAGGCGCTTCGCGCCGCGGCACAGCAGATGGGCATCAAAGCGGGTCAGATGTTCCAACCAATTCGGGTTGCCGTTTGCGGCCGCAAGAACGCGCCCCCATTGTTTGAAACGCTGGCAGTGCTGGGAAGAGATACGACCCTCGAAAGAATCGACGAGGCAATCGAGAAGTTGCAACAACTCGGGAACTAGCGTGATGCGCTCAGCTGCGCTGCTCTTTCGGCTTCTGCACTCATCCGACCTTCTGCAATTTCTGTGTCCACGCCCTGCCGAAGCCCCACTCCATTTTGCCCATGCAGCAAGTAAGCGCGGGAATGCTGCAACCACATCACCCCGATCGCCAGAAATAAAACTCCGACCAGGAGCACCGCAATCCGGCGCAGGAAGTCATCTTGCGCTGGAGCCACGCGGGCGATCAGCGCACCGAGCAGCAGCCCCATGAGCAGCCCTCCGACATGCGCGGCATTATCGGTGCGAGCGATTACTGCGCCAAAAAAGAGGTTGTATCCGACAAACACGATTACACTGCGGAGCGTTCCCTGTAGCGCGGCGCGTGGCAACGAGAACTCGCCCAGATAAAAAGATGCGATCAGAGCGCCGGCAATTCCAAAGATCGCTCCCGAAGCGCCAACGCTTAAGACGACAGGGTTCCAGATTATGCTTGCGAGACTCGACGACACGCCCGTGATCAGGTAGACCGCAGCAAACGTCCAGTGGCCGTAAACTGACTCTGCCAATCGACCTAGATCCCAAAGGCACCACATGTTGAAGGCGATGTGCAACAAGCCGCCGTGAACAAAAACGCAAGTCAGCAGCCGCCACCACTGACCACTCACCGTGAGCGGGCCGAAATTCGCTCCCCATCGCACGAGGTCCTGGCCAGAGGGATTGTCGAGCATGGAAACGCCGGCGAAAAGCATGGCGAGGTAGACGGCAACATTAATGCCGAATATGGCCTGCGTGACCGCCATCGAAGCAGAGCGCTGCCGCATCCAGGGAGCCGTCTCCATGCGCTGGTAGCCAACATCCTCTCCCCGCTGCGCGGCCTCATGCTGTACGCACCACTGGCAAATCTTACGGAAGCTGAAAGGCGGAAGCTGCCGCCCACATTGTACGCACTGCGCCATGAGACATATAGAATAACAAGAGTATGAGCTCTACTAAGGCTGCTTCGTCCAGCGAGCTTACGGTAAAACCGGGTGAATCTCGTTCTTCGAACTTCATCCGCGATATTTTCCTGGAGGACCTGAAAACCAGGAAATTCGGCGATGCCGTCATCCAGACACGCTTCCCACCTGAGCCCAACGGCTATCTCCATATCGGACATGCCAAAGCGATCTGCCTGGACTTCGGTTTGGCCGATGAGTTCGCCGGCAAGACCAATTTGCGCTTCGATGACACCAATCCGGAGAAGGAAGAACAGGAATATGTAGACGCGATTAAGCGGGACGTGCGTTGGCTCGGTTTCGATTGGGAGCGCCTTTGCTATGCCTCGGATTACTTCGACCAGCTTTACCAGTGGGCGATCAAGCTGATCAGAGACGGCAAGGCTTACGTGGACGATTTGACGGCGGAGGAAATTCGGAAGTATCGCGGCACACTGACAGAACCCGGCAAGGACAGCCCATATCGCAACCGGTCGGTTGAAGAAAACCTCGACCTTTTCGAACGCATGCAGAAGGGCGAGTTTGCGGATGGCACGCGCGTTCTGCGCGCCAAAATCGACATGGCATCGCCCAACCTCAACATGCGCGACCCGGTGATGTACCGCATTCTGCGCGCGGAACATCATCGTACAGGGAATAGGTGGTGCATTTATCCGATGTACGACTATGCGCATGGGCAGTCCGATTCGATCGAGCGCGTTACGCATTCCATGTGCTCGCTCGAATTTGCCGATCACCAGCCCATCTATCGCTGGTTCATCGAACAGTTGGGCATTTTTCCCTCCCAGCAGATTGAATTCGATCGTCTCAGCCTGACTTATACGCAAATGAGCAAACGTAAGCTGCGGCTGCTGGTCGAGGAAGGCCACGTGCGCGGCTGGGACGATCCGCGGATGCCGACGCTTTCCGGCATGCGCCGTCTCGGCTACACTCCGGAAGCAATTCGCAACTTTGTGGCTGCTGTCGGCGTCTCGCGCACCAACGGAATCGTTGAGTTGGCGATGCTCGAACACTTCGTTCGCGAAGACCTGAACAGGCGCTCCCCACGTGTCATGGCCGTGCTGCGTCCGCTGAGGATCGTGATCGACAATTATCCAGAGGGCCAGGTTGAGGAGGTCGAGGCGGTGAATAATCCGGAGGACGAAAACGCCGGCAAGCGCAAGGTTCCATTTTCGAAAGTACTTTACATCGAGCAGGATGATTTCCGCGAAGATCCGCCTAAGCAGTATTACCGCCTGTCGCCGGGGCGCGAGGTGCGACTGCGCTACGGTTACCTTATTACCGCAAAGTCGATGGTGAAGAATGATCGCGGCGAAGTAGTGGAGGTGCACTGCACTTACGACCCGGCGACGCGTGGCGGGAATGCTCCGGATGGGCGCAAGGTAAAGTCGACGATTCACTGGGTCTCAGCCGAACATGCCATTGACGCCGAAGTGCGCATCTACGACAAGCTCTTTACCAGGGAAGACCCGGATCAGGTTGAAGAAGGACAGGAGTTCACCGCGAATTTAAACCCGACTTCGTTAGAGATCGTCGCGCGGGCCAAACTCGAGCCGTCGCTGGCGAATGCCACGATCGGAAACCGTTATCAATTTGAACGACTCGGGTATTTCTGTGTAGATCCGGATTCGAAGCTCGGGCATCCCGTATTTAACCGCACCGTCGCGTTAAAAGATACCTGGGCCAAGGTTGAGAAGAAGATCGAGAGAAAAGGCGAGCTGTAGCCGTTTCGAAAGCGGTCCGCAGAGGGTCAGTCATAGGCTTTCGTCACCGGAGTCGGCCGAAAGTCAACCAACGCACAATCTTTGTGTGTTGACGGAGCTTCAGCCTTCTCGTTGCCGCGTCTACTGCTGTATTGCCAGTTGGCGCTAATAATATTCGGTTGTAGTTAGCCTCGAAGTCGGAAATGCTGTACAGATTTTTGGTCTTAACCCCTTGGGATGAGGCCGAGCCTTGACAGGGCGGAACCACTGCGGTGATTGCGCCTACAGTTCCTACCACTAAATCAGCCAGCTGGGTGATCTTGGTTTGCGTGCTCGGATCGCTTACCTGTGCGACCTGTAGCACAAGTTGCTGATCGGCCTGGTAGGCACTAATCGCTGCTTGTAACTCCTCGCAGATCCCCGGAGCTGACGCAGCCGTGGCTTTCGTAAAGTCAGCGGCCAGCGTCTCTATGTCCGTGGCGTCACTGTTAATCTTCGCTTCCAGGATCGAGTTCACCGGCTGACCATTGGCGACAGCCACAATTTGCAAAATGTTGATGAGAGCTGGCGCTGCCGCTGCCAAAATCGAATCGAGCTCAGACACCCAAGCGGTCGAACATGCGATACAGAACAAAGCAAGAGACAGCAAAACGACAAGAGCTTTCCTCATAATCGGTTTCTCCGTGGATTCCGCAGAATCTGAGTGACTTACTTCGAGTTGTCGCGCGCAGCTGGTGAAGGCAGCCAGTGCGCCACGATGACCGCCAGCGGGGTGACGATGGCTGCGGCAGTCGCATGGCTAGCCAAAAAAACTGCAATCGCGGGTGTAGCAGCGTTCGCAAGAGTGGTAATCAGGAGCACGACGGTGGGTAAATAAACGCTGTATTTAGTCAAGATAACTACCTCCTATAGTCGCCCTTATATTTACTTAATTGGAAACGCCGCGATAAGCTTGTCAAGCTCGAATACCCGGTTCATAGGGCGATTGTGGCGAGCGCTTGGTGAATGCCTCGCGACGGAAGAATGATCGATCTTCCGCCAAGCCAATGTGCACCCATCCATATTCAAGGATCAGTTGGTCGTAGTCGAGGTCAGACTTAAGAATGGCATGTGCGACTTCCGCCGGTGTACCAAAGTCCGGGCAAACGAAATCGCAAGCTAAACCGCGACAATGCGCGCTCGTGGCTGCCCCGCCTACGGCCTGGTTTACTTGCGACGAGCGATAGCCGCTGTGTACGACGATGGGTTTGTTACCGAGCAACGTCCTAATTTTTTCCATAACATCTGCCACTAATTGTAGGTTAGCCATTATCGGCACGCTGGGACTGTTATCCAGACCGAGGCGTGTGGCAATCGCGGAGTAAGTCATTTCTTCGAGTGTAAAGTGATCCGTAAGATTCACAGTATGTTATCTCCACTAATGGTCGAACGAGAGTTAGTCAGGATAAGGCCCATGGGCACCACAGTTAGCTCCGACTGGACAGATATATTCCGTTTGCGTCATAACGGTATTGAGTTGTGTCGTGTTGACACCCTGCGTTTGGTAGGAACTGGATCCTACATAGGATATGTCGGTGAAGGTGAAGTTGCTTGCCCAGGGAAGCGCCATCAGCGGGCAATCGAACGGGTTCGACCCATCATACGTACAGGCTCCAGTGGGATAAGTCATCGCTGGGTCGGATCCCATGAACGCCACGTAGCCGAGGCAGGTTGGATCAGCGTTGGTTCCCGAGCAGTTTACAGAAACCGGGAACGCATTGGAGCAGCTTCCGCCCGGGCAGTTTACTACGCTCCAATTGGAAGAGTTTCTGCCGGTGAGGACGTTCTGGTAGAACTCGAACGTGTTGTCGTCCCAACAAGAAAACGAGTCGGTGCCTTCATATCCTCCTGGCGCTTCGTTGCAGTACACATCGCTGGTGTGCCCGGAATCGTTATCCACGAACACGTTGTTGAACATGTAATTCGAAATCGGCAGCCAGTCCCCGGTGTAGCTCGTCTGGATGGCAAAAACATTCGGCGCCATGAACGTGTTGTTCTGCAGCGTCGTCCACTTCGGGAAGCCGGCGCCGTTGCTGATAATGCAATTTGCGGTAGCCGCAGTGGGCTGCGTGTTAGTCTGATAGGAGACCGTAAGTCCAGTTGTTACCGTGCCACTTACCGCATAAGCCGCTGCGGTTATCCCAGCGGCGTAGCCGTAAGTCGTGCAGGTTGTGTCTCCGCCGCCAACGTTCGTGGCATTCACGCCGTCGCCGACCGAAATATCGGTCATCTTGTAGGCGAGCGAGGCTATGGTCACATCACCGGCGTTCAGCAGCGCGCTGCACTTCGGCGAGCCGCTATTGTCGCACAAGGTTGCGGTACCAGGATTGTTGATGTTGTCGGTATAGGAGATGTACTGCGCCCCCGCGCCCGTGCCGCATCCTGTGCCATCGCTCGCCCAATTGCCGGTGCATCCGGTCATCGCGAACGAGCCGTTCCATCCGGTGTGATTCGAGATGATGATCGGGCACGTAGTCCAGGAGTTACCGTTCGCAATGCACGTCCCCGAACCGCTGGTCGAGAGCATCGCGTCCGTGCGCAACCCGTCATAGACGCTCACAACATTTGCAACACTCACAATCTTCGTGATGTTCGACGTGATGTCGTTCTGCTCGGGCAGGCATTGCGCCGTAATCGTAAAGGGCGCCGAACTGCCGGTATACGACATCGCGCAGGTAAACGTATTCGCTCCCGAAGTCCATTCCCACTCGTGTCCGGGATCGTTGAACTGGTTGGTATCGGCGATGTTCGAGTACAGGTTGTTGATCCAGTCCACATCCTCGACGGGAAGGCTCACGCCGCCGCCATTGCTCGGTGTTCCCGCGCGGTTCGACTGCTCCACCGGCTCCGGGCAATTGCGAATCCAGTTGCTCTCGAAGCGGATGTTGTCAATATAGCTGTCGGGCAATCCAGTACCGGGGTTGAAGACTCCGGCCATCGCCCCGCCAGACGCTGTGCGCGCGTTGACCAAGATGCAAAAGCCCTGCTGCCCATCCGCCCAGGAGTTCTCAATGATGTTGCCGGCGACCAGGTTCCTATGCCCGACCTTGATCTCAAACGGATTCTTGATGGCGTAACTGAACGGGCATACGTTGTGCGAAGCCGTGCCGTCCGTAGGCCCGCATCCCCACGGCGGCGCCGGAGAGTTGCCCGCTCCGCCAGTCAGATACCGGTAGTTCAAATCCTTGCCAAAATAGTTGCGCCGTATCTCGTTATCCGACCCCGGCCCGCCATTCTGATCCACGGGCGCGCCACCGGAAATAATGGTCTGCTCCGAGCCTTCCAACCAGTTGTTGACGATCTTCAGCGGCCCATTGTCAAAGGCGTAACCCAGCGCATTCGACTCCCCGCCATAGTTGTGAATCTTCTCCACATAACCATCCATCAACCAGCCATCGTCCACATGAAAGCGGATAGCGTCTTCTACGTCGTCGCCGCAGCCAACAACTGGCGTGCCCGCGCCATAGACGAAGGAGAACTGGCCAGCAGAGTTTTTCGAGGGAGGATTCGATTCGCTCAAGTTGTAAGTGCCAGCAGTCGGCACCAGGCCCACGACAATAAACTGCGTGTTCTGCGTCCCGTTCTGCAAGCCCTCGGCGAGCGTGCCATCGTCAAGAATGGTGAAGGTGGTTCCATTGATGCTGACCGGCGAGCCGGCGGCAAACGTCATCCCGTAGAAAGTCCCAGTAGACCGAGTAATCAAAGTGTCGCCCGCGAAGCCAGACGGATTCTGGGCGATCGTCACTGTGCCCGTATTGGTCCACTGCGAGCACGCGCCCGAGGGTTGGCCAGGATCCCCCACATCCCAGCCGTGAATGTAGAAGTGGCGCAACCCCAATACGTGATCGGCTTGGCAGCCAATACAAGGAACAATCGAGAGCGGATTATCGTTGAAGTCAACCAGTCGAACCGAATCCACTCCCGGCCCGCTCTGCGCGATGCCCGGAGCCAAAGTCACTTCTACATCGCGCAACTCGATGTGGTTGGCATAGTTCGTGGTCGGCGATTGCAGATCAGCGCCAGCGAAAATCCCAATCCTGCCGACCTGATTGTTTCCACCACTGATCTCCACCTTCCACATCGACGCCTTATCATTCGGAGACGAGCAGCCCGGATTTCGCGTTCCTCCCAATCCCGGCACCCCCCCCTCCACACGCCATGTAGGGCGCTGGCGTCGAAGTTGGGGTAAATACAGCGCCGCTTGTCTGCCCCACCCAGGTGTACATATTGCTCTGCGAGGGGTAACCATTCATCGGCCCCAGTTGCAGGTCGGTGAAGCTGCCGAGCGAGGCGGTGTTTTGCAACGTGGCCGCCGCTCCGCTCGTCGATTGTTGCACCCGCTCGCCAGTCGAGAAGGTTCCGGACGTTACCGTGCCCGAAACGTTGTAAGACACCAGCGGAGTGGTCGAATCTATGACCAGGCACTTCGTCGGCTCCGTGCCGGAGTTTACCTTTCCCGGCAGGCTAATGAGCGCGTCATTAGCGTCAAAGGTGGAACCACTTAAAACGGTT
>JASHOU010000183.1 GCA_030038475.1 Terriglobales bacterium
CCTCGCAGCGCCTTCGGTTACGTGCAGATGGGAAATCTGAAATTGGTGCAGAAGCAATATCCCGACGCGCTCAAAGCCTTTCAGGATGCGCTCGATCGCAAACCCGATTCCACCGACGCTCTTCGAGGTGTGATCAATGTTCGTCTGGCGCAAAAACAAACCGATGGGGCCATCGCCGCTGCCCGGGCGCAAATCGCCAAGTCCCCCGCTAACAGTAGCTTCTATGATCTGCTTGGTACCACCTTATTTTTCAATAAAAAAGACCTGAGCGGAGCCGAAGACGCATTGCAAAAATCGGCTGCGCTCGACAAACACAACTCTGACGCCCTGCTCAAGCTCTGCCAGGTGCGTGCCGCAAAAGGAGACACCGATCGCGCTATTTTGACTGCCCAACGGGCGCTCCAGGACAACCCGCACGAGCCAAATTTCTACGTGCTGATGGGAAAGTTGTATGAATCCAAGTCCGACTGGAAGCGAGCCGAAGACGCCGACCAGAGCGCCCTGGCGATCAGCCCGCAGCATCCACTCGCGTCGAACAACCTTGCCCGGCTGATGCTGCAAAATGGCGGAAACCTTGACGTCGCGTTATCGCTCGCGCAATCGGCGCGCCAAGGACTTCCAGACTCGCCGGCCGTTGCTGACACTCTGGCCTGGGTCGACTATCAGAAAGGGGCTTACCAGTCCGCCATAGGCCTGCTTCAGGAAGCGCTGAAGCTGCAGGAAAAGAATAATGCACCCGACAATCCGGACATTCATTATCACCTGGGAATGGCGTATGCGAAAAGCGGACAGCCCGCGCTGGCCCGGCAGCAATTGGAGCGGGCGTTGAAGATTAATCCCAATGCGAGCGAGGCGAGGAAGCAACTCGCTCAACTCAAATCATCTTGACGGCGGTTCCGCTACCGGGCTCGATCCCAGTTTCTTGCGGATGCGGCGCAGCTCCATAAAGCTCAGGGCAGTCATCGCGCATAGCACGGATCCAAACGAGATCACTAAAATCGTGTCCATCAGGCGCGGGCTCCTCCCCCGCTTGTACTGCATCACGCACTGCGGCTGCAGTACCCCGAAATAGGGCACGCTGGGCGTGCCGTGCGGGCGCAGTCGCGGCACTTAAAACACCCCATCCTTTGGACGTTCCTCGGTGCATCCGATTCACGCCATCGGTACGGGTACTAAACCATCATGAGCATGCCTTGAACATGCTCAATTTTGAACTGCACTGGCTACCTGAGAGAATACGTTGTTCGCATTGCCTCCGACCAGCTGAATGGTCCCAATCACCAACACCAGGATTACCGCCAGCATCACTGCGTACTCGGCAATGTCCTGGCCCTCGTCATCCTGCCATCGGAGCTGGTGAAGAAGATAACGCATGTCCACACCTCCATCACAAGCCGCGATTGTACACCCTCTGTCAATCTGTTCGGAAGATTTTGAGTCACTTATTTTCGGCGCCGGAGTGGCCTTCCCACATGGCGTGCTTCCCACCCGGATGCGCCATCCGCGACCATGCCGCGTGTCCGCAAAGATGTCATGGAACCAAGGTTGTTTCGGGACAAAAGGCGACAGTGCCTTCTACGGAGGTGGAATCGTGGCTTCGACCACATTCGAGTACGCGCTCTCGCCTTCAGCGTCCACTGCCGTGGTGGCATAGCAATAGGTTATACCGTCGGCCACCGAATTATCGGTATATTGCAGCGGAGGAGAGCTCGACGTTGACGCGATGTTCGAGTAGGAACCACACGAACTCGCGTAAACGGCGCGATAAACATTGTAGCTGGTGATGTTCTGAGTCGGGCTGGCATCCCAGCTCAGTTGCACCGAGTGCACCGGTGCTGCCTGTCCGGTGCCCGTTAGACTCGCCACCGCTGGCGAATTCGAAGCATTGCTGGCAAACGATGCCGTAGCTGATGCTGCGCCCGCCGCCGCCGGCGTGAACGTTACCGTGAAGTTGACCGCCTGGCTCGTGGTAACTGTCACCGGAAACGTCAGTCCGCTGATCGAAAACTCCGTCGGATTTGTTCCGCCTATCGTCACGGACGAAACCTGCACGCTCGCACCGCTGGCGGTCAAGGTTCCGGTTTGTGTGCCGCTTGATCCCTCGACCACGTTGCCCACCGCGATCGGAGTACTCACGCTCAAAGTGCTTTGGGTCTGCTGGTCAACCCCCGACCCGCTCAGTGAAATATTCAGCGTGGAATTCTCGGCATTCGAGGTAATCGCAACTCCACCGGTAGCGCTGCCGGCCGATGCCGGCGTAAACGTCACGCTGAACGACGCACTTGCGCCCACGGCCAGTGTCACCGGTGGCATCATTCCCGAAACGCTGAATCCGGTTCCGCTCGCCGCGATCTGGCTAATCGTGACGCTCGCTTGTCCCGTATTGGTTACGCTTCCACCCAGGCTGGCGCTGCTTCCGACCTGCACATTGCCGAAGCTGATGCTGGCCGATGCAGGCGTGAGTTCGCCCGATTGCTGCTGTTGTTGGCCTTGCTGCTTGGAACTGAATCCCTGGCAGCCCAACATGCCAGCTAGCCCCGCTATAACCAGCACTGCAGCCGAAAGGTTTTTGCTGCGATTCATAAGTAACAATTGGCCGTACCAATTGAAACCCTAGTCTGATCCCAATAAGGTGATCGCGGTAAGATTCCGGAAGGGCAATCGCAATCCGACAACAGGGCAGCAGCGTACGATTCAATACCGATCGGGACCTGTCGCATGTTACCTCAGTTGATTACCTCCATTCCGATCTTCAAGGAATACAACCCTCAACGATGCGTTAGTCCGTACGTCACTGCTGCTGCCGACCCGCCAACATTGACGAAGGAGACTATCCGTTCCAGCTTATGGTGGCTAGTTTTATGAAGGAAGTAACTGACGCCGATCACGCTTGCGGTCTCAGCCGCGAAGTTTGCCGCAAGGCCTGCTGTTGACCTGCCGACGACGCGGGTTATCGGGTTCAACTCCTGTCCGCCATTTTGCAGATTCGATCGCGTCACGGCGAAATCTGCAGCGTTCAGCGCCGCAACCGTTGCGAACAGCGCCAGGTTTCCCCGGTCCCAGAACCTATGTTCGTTCGCGGCTGGCGGCACTGCAACCTGCGCCATCGGTGCCGATGGCAATGAATCCGGCGTCACCGAGGCATTGACCATCGCCGGCCCCTGCCCAAAACTTTGGCCGCAAAACAGCGCGCACATAACCAGCGCAACGAAATATGGCTTGGGTATCGCAGAGAAACTACGGGAAGATTGAAATTTGTTTGCCATTCTTGTTTGCGGACCTTGCTTGCAAACTATGAAAACGCCAACTCACACCGAGCGCCTACTTAAGACGGCAATCCATCCGCCAAAACACAGCCATGGCTGTTTCGCTAAGCCTGCTCTAATGAATTGGATACGATCACTGCCGGTTGACGGAAAAGAACGGTGCGCATTCTCTTGCAGCTATTCACGCCGCGGTCAGGTATTCACGCGGCTCTCAGGCCCGCCCTCCGATTTCCCGCAACACCTTCTCCGCCGCAGTCACGCCCCGATACTGCGCTTCTTCAAAGATAGAAAACCCGCTCAGGTCCGAATTGGCAAACAAAATCCGTCCCCGCCCTTGCGCCAGATTGCGCCGCTCCGCAGAAAAAATTGCTCCCACTTTGGGACGCGCCATAGCGTGCCCCATTCGCATAATATCTATGCGCGATACGCACCGGCGGATGTCATGATGCACCCGCTCCAGATCGCGCAGAATTGCCTCTTTCCAGTAATTCCAGTCCTTATTTAATAGCAATTGCCGGTTTTCCGCCGGCGACCCCTCAGCCAACGCCCAATAAAACGTCCATACCGTCCGATCCACATAGGAGCGCAGGCTCTGGTGCGTCGCATCTACATAACCGAGCGTTGGCGATTCCATAAATACGTTGTCCCAGGTCGCATCGCCCCCGTAGGAATCGGGAAAATGATCGAGCGTAAGGTTCGCCGTCAGCCACGGCGAATATTCAAAATCGTCGAGCGGAGCCATCCCCTCAACCACAAATGGCGCAAGAAATGTCGGTGCAGCGAAGATCACAAACTCAGCTTGATACTCTGTATTTCCCGCTAGAAGGCTGAAGCGTTTTCCGTGCCGCGAAATTCTGTGCACCATCCGGTTCGGCTGGACATACTTTCCCACCCGTTCCAGCAACCGCCGCACAATCCAGCCGTTTCCCTCCGGCCAGGTCAACGGTCCTTTTTCCTCCGGCTCGCGCGATGCGAAATACTGAATCCCTGCCCACGCCGACGTCGTGCTCGTAGTTGCTCCATAATCGTCGCGGCAACAGTAATTCATGTACCAATTCAGAATGCGCGAATTCATTCCCTGCGCGTGCAGCCATTCGGCAAACGATATTCGATCCAGCTCCGCCGTCGTTTCCGAAAATCCAATTTCCATCGGCACCGTGAACTTGCCAGTGGCTCTGAAATTCTGAATGAAATCTTCGAGCTGCTGAAACTGCTCCCGATCCACGGCCCTTAAACCAATCGCGGGCTCAATCCCCTCCTGCCATTTTCCATAGAGAAACAGCCGTTCCTGCGGACTGAAACAGAGATACCGTTCTTCCCATTGCCCATCCTTAAGCACTCCCAGCTCTTCAAACAACTCGCGAACATAAAGCGCCTTGGGCCCCGGAACCGGCACATAGTGCGCCGCCCACGGATAAGCCGTAATCTCGTTTTCACCCCAGCGTGAATTCCCCCCCGTCTGCTCATTCATTTCGAGCAGAACAAAATCGCTGAAACCTTTTTTGTTTAGCCGCCAAGCTGCGCTCAGGCCGGCAATTCCCCCGCCGACGATCACTACCGCGCGCTTCACCACCTGATTAGCTTGAGCAAACTGTGCTCCATCGCGCAGCAGATGACCCATCTGGAATGAGTCGTTCACAAACGAGCCCGCGATCGCTCGATCGCCCTTAATCGAGACTCCGACCAGCGCCGCGCCTCCCGACTGCAAGAACTGGCGGCGTGAGGTTTTCAATGACTGATGTCCTTCCAATCCTGGTCATAAGCCCGAACCAGCACCTGATCGTTCAGCCGGTTCGGCGGCATCGGCATCGGCGCCATATCGGGCGGGAACTGAAAAAGCGCGGGCATTTCCTCGAGATTTATAAAGCGAAGTCCCGCGGGCAAAGAAATCGGCAGCTCATAATCGCGGTGACCTGCAATCACGAATCCCCACTCGCCAAACGACGGAACATACACGTGATACGGATAAGTCTTCAGCCCGGCCTGCTTCAACGTTTCCGCGATGCACCAGTACGAATCGCGCGCAAACATCGGCGAAGTGCTCTGCACCACCATCAGCCCTGCCGCGCTCAAGTGACGTCCCGCAGCTTTATAGAACGCAGTCGTATACAGCTTGCCGAGTGAATAGTTGGTAGGATCTGGAAAATCGATCACGATAAAATCGAAGCTATCAGTATTCGCATCGACCCAGGGAAACGCGTCCGCATTGATAATGTGCACCTTGGGCGACGAGAACGATTTCTGGTTCAGCGCCGTCAGCATCGGGTGCGTGGAAAATAACCGCGTCATCTCCGAATCGAGATCGACCAGAGTGATGCTCTCAATCTGCGGATATTTCAAAATCTCTCGTACCGCCAGCCCATCGCCGCCACCCAGCACCAGCACCCGCCGCGGCGCCGCAATCGCCGACAGCCCAGGATGGATCAGCGCCTCGTGATACCGGTACTCATCGCGCGAACTGAACTGCAGATGGCTGTTCAAGAACAGTCGTATGTCATCTTTGAATCGAGTCAAGACAATATGTTGATAACGCGTGTCGCGAGCCAGAATGATTTCGTCGGCGTAGATATTGTCTTCCGCCGCCATCGTGATGCGTGTCGCCTGCGCCAGTCCAATTCCCAACCCGCACAGCACGACAACCCCAACCATTCGCAAGGTTCCGGCCGTGGCCAGTTGCTTCGCAAACAAAAACGTGCTCCACAGCGCGACCACAACATTGATAACTCCAAACAGCATCGCCGATCGCACCAGCCCAAGATACGGAACTAGCAGTATCGGAAACAGCAACGACGCTCCCAGCGCGCCCAGATAATCGAAGGTCAGAATATGCGCGACCACATCGCGAAAGTGATAACGCTCGCGCACGATGCGCATCAGCAACGGAATTTCCAGCCCAACCAGAACTCCGATAACGATCACTACCGCGTACATCAGCAACTGGAATCCCTGCGTGTAAGCAAACGCCAGAAACAGCAGCGCCGACGAAAACCCTCCAATCACGCCGAGCAGCAACTCGATCCACACAAACCGGTAAACCAGCCCCCGATGGATGTAGCGCGACATCGCGCTGCCGATTCCCATGGCAAACAGATAACACCCAATGATCGTGGAAAATTGCAGAACGCTGTCGCCCAGGAGATAGCTGGCGAGTGTTCCCGCGATGAGCTCGTAGATCAGCCCGCACGCGGCAATCAGCAGGACGGTAATGAAAAGCAGAATTCCCAAGCTTAATGAACCGCGGAGGCGATGATCACGCAAATCCCGATCGACATCGTTCCAATCAATATCGCCAGCGCCGTGTTGTGTTCCTGAACAATTTCCTTCCAAAGGTTATAGGGGGTTACCTTGTCGATGATGAGAAACGCTGCGGCAAACACAAAAATGCCGATTGCCGAGTAAACGATTGCATTCACCACATTCCCAATCTGCGCGCCCATTTACTTGCCTCCTGTGTAATGGTGATAAAAGCCGTAAACCGACCGGTAAGACCCTGGATTATCGCGTACCGACTTTGGAACATTCTTCACCTCGTCTACCGAGGCGAGACTCCATCCTCGGTATTCCGCCATCGCCAGCGTGCCCAGCACAAGAATGCCGTAAACAACGTATAAATTCCTGATCACAGATCGCCTCTCATGTCTTGAATAAGTTGCCGAGCGTTATTGGCCGATTGAAGTCGCCCGGACCGCTGTCATCGTCCGACGAACTCGGCGCATAATCGCTTTCGGACCAGCGCAAGTGCTCGAAGCTCATCGATCGCCACGTAATCAGCCCCGCCGGTACAAGCAAAGCCAGCAGCGCGATTCCGAACCAGCTCATCTGAGGAACATCTCGCTTGGCGCTGATCGAGTAATAAACGTTGCCGCGGCCAAAATCTGATTCTGGCTCGATGCGAAGATAGTAATTCCCCGGCGGCACACTCGGAACCGCCACGCTATCCGAATGGCTGCCTTCGGTCCACGCTCCATCGGAATCGTACCCGTGGTAGTAACTCACCTCGCGCCCAAAATCGTAAGCCTTGCCCATCTCCACATTGATCAGCGCATAATTCAAATAGATCCATTTGTTGTCCACATCAGCCGTCGTCTGCAGCTCGAGATTGGACGTATGCCCCTTGAGCTCGAAAACATCGGTCACAAACGATGCGTCGGTGCGCGAATTCGTATCGAATGCGTAGGTTCCCTGCAGCACAGTTTCTTTGCGCGCAGCCATCGAGAACCCGATCAGCATCACCACCATCACGACCAGAAACCCGACAAACGCCAGCCAAATCTTCGTCGTATCCGCGCTGAGCGGCGAAGGCTGATTCTCGTAAACGCCCACCGCCTCGGGCGGATTGCCCGGCAAGCCGAAAGCCCTCCAGACATCGCCGCCCGACATATATTCGCCCATCGACCACGTAATCTCTTTGCCGCTGCGCTCGCTCGAAATTACCCGGGGCGGCGAAACGTAGTCGGAAACATCCGCCGTTTCGCCTACTCGCACCTGCCAGGGAAACTCCCCCAGCACAAAGCTGGTTGCCGCTTGCGCAGTTTGAAAATGCCTGTAAGTCTCTCCCAGATAACTGACAGTGGGTGGATTGGCATCGCGGTCTAGGCTCGGCACCGACCGCAAGATGCTCGTATCGTTCCAGTGACCGTTATATTCGGTCAAATAACGGAATCCTTTATATGGGTTGAATAGCACATACTCGTGCCAGCTGTATGGAACTCCATCCACGTGAATCGTCCGGCGCTCGAAGCCCACGGCCTCATAGTCCGTCCCACGAATCTTTCCCCGCGTACCTAGAGGGATCAGCGGCCGGTCTTCGCCGACAGCCGCTTCGAATTTTTGCAGAATCGCAAGCCGCGGGTCCTGCGCATCCAGAATCGAATGGCAGTGATCGCAGACCACCGTGACCGCCTGTGTGAACGAGCGCAGTGTAATCGCGGCCCCGCAGCTCGGGCAATTGAGCGATTTCACCTGGGGCTTCTGTGGCGCATTGGGCCCGCTTGCGCTCATTCCTGTTACCATCCTTCAAACTTTCGTAGATTCTCCAGTTTCAAATCGTCGAACTCAACCGCCTCGCCCAAATACAGCGCTGGCGTTTCGTCGCTGTAATCCAGTGTGGCAAATTTCCCGCCCGCCGACATCAAATCGACAAAAACCACATCTTCTTTATCCCAGTACTGGAACGGCAATTCCCCTTCAACTCCGCAATAGTGAGCTTTTGTGATTGTGGTCGCCGTGTAAATCTCGTTATCCCACGTATACCGCTGCCCAACTTGAGCTTCGCCCGCAGCCGGCAATTTCCGCCCCGGCGCCGCAAAGGTCACCACATATTCATCCTGTGCGTCCGAAAGCCACGCGCTCCCGTTATTCAACACCACATGCCATTCATTCCAGGTTCCTTGGTCGTATTCATAAATAATCCGGCCCACCACAACCAACGCATGGTGGTTGTAAACGCCTTCCGTACCGATTTGTATCGGAGAACTGTTCGCAGGCAAATCCGCGACCTGGCCGACCTTTTTCAAATCGACGTCAGTGCGCACGAGGATGGACTTGCAGTATTCGCACACAGTCTGCACGCTGCTCGACCAGCGGAAGACAATCTTCGCTCCGCAGTTCGGGCAATTCGCCGCCGGCTGCGTCATTTGTTCCAGCTCTCCAGCGAAGGCTCGATGCGACTATCGAGCGAGATCTCATCTGGGCCCGTCGTGGAATCAATCACAAGTCGTTGAGCCACGCAGTAGGTACGAGTCACAATCCGAACGTTGACCGTCGCCGCTCCAAACAGTTCCGCCAGCACAGTTTCAAAATCCCACCCATCCCGCGGAACGCAGCAAAAGAGATTCAGACAGAGCGACCCAAATTCAGGAAAGGTGTGGCAAGCCAAGTGAGACTCCGCCAACAAACAAAAACCGGTGATGCCGCCGGTATTCGGGAACTGGTGCCACTGTGTCTCTCCCACTGGACGCAGCCGCAGTCCGAGGATGATGCGTCCAAAAAGTTCGCGCAGAATTTCGAGGCTGCGAAGCGACTTGGCAGCGCATCCCTGCGCGTCAACAACCCACTCCATTCCATTCATAATTTTCGCGTGCAGCTAGGGCTGGCCGTGACCGCATTCTGGGCAGAACTTACTGACCTTCGGAATTGCTTTACCGCAGTTCAGGCAGAACTTCGTCTCCGCACTCGCCACAGCACCGCCAGCCGGTGCTACGCCCGTTTCGCCCGCGGCGGGTGTCGCCTTCTTCAGCGAATCCATCATCGCCTGTCCCATCGCCACTCCCGCACCCAACCCCGCGCCCACTCCCGCCGCGCCGCCTCCTTCATTGCCCGCCGCAATCGGAATCGACTGCGCCACCTGGTACTGCGTATATCGCGCCATGTCGCCCACCATATTCATGCCAATCCGCTGATCGAGAATCTGCTGCAACTCATCCGGCAACGACAGGTTCTCCACCACAAAACTGTCCAACGCCAATCCGAAATCCGCGAATCCTTTTTTTAGTTGCTCGGCAATCTTGTCGGCCAGCTCGGCCTGATTCGCCGCCATATCCAAAAACGGCAAATTGCTGCCCGCGAATGTGTCCGTAATCCGCGCGACAATCGTGTTCTGCAACTGTCCATCCAGATCCTCAACGCGATACACGTCCCGCGTTCCGCTCACCTTCGTATAAAACGTCTTCGGATCGCTGATGTGATACGTATAAATTCCAAACCCCCGCACTCGAACCGCGCCAAATTCCCTGTCGCGAATCGTGATCGGGTTTGGCGTTCCCCAATGCTGATTCGTCTGGATTCGCGTCGAGAAATAGTACACATCCGATTTAAACGGAGACTGGAACGCTTTATCCCAATTCTGCAAATACGTCAGGATCGGCAGTGTCTGCGTGTTGAGCGTGTATAAACCCGGTCCGAAAGCGTCAGCTGCTTTGCCTTCGTTCACAAAGATCGCCATCTGCGAGTCTCGTACCGTCAGCTTGCCGCCATTCTGAATTTCACGGTCCTGCATCGGATAGCGATACGCCAGAATTCCATCCTCCGGCTCAACCCAATCGATTACATCAATAAACTGTTTGGACAGAAAATCTCGAAGACTCATAAAAACACTGGTTCCTCCGCAAACTCGCAATTTGCTGGCGGATGCTGAAGGGGATGCTAAGTGCTGAGGTGGTGCCTGTCAACAAGAGGCTTTTGCTTCTGACCTAATGAGTTACCCCGAGGATTAACCCGCTGCGCGGGCCCGACTGCGAATTCTTTTGTCGCCTTGATGCCTGCGAACTGCGCGCCTCAGCGCCGCAATCAGGGCCGGTCCCTGCAGCCGAAGTTCTGCACGATGTTGCAGGGAAAGCTTCCGCAACACCTTTTCTCCCTTCGGCGTCAGGGAAATCCAAACTTCGCGCCTGTCATCGGCCGCGCGATGCCGGCGCACGTAGCCGCGGGCTGCCAGCCGGTCCGCTAGTTCAACCGCACTGTGATGCTGGATCTGCAGCCGTTCCGCCAACTCTCCGATCCGCGGGTGCGCTTTCGCCGGCATTCCTTTCAACGCCAGCATGAGCTGATGCTGGTGAGGCTCAACCCCGGCCGCGCGTGCAGCCTGCTCACTAAAGTGAAGAAAACGCCGGATCTGGTATCGCAATTCCGCCAGCGATTGATAATCGGACGAGGTAAGAGAGTGTTTCATAAAGCAGCCTATTGGCCCAATGATTCAATATTATATCGTAATACGATATAATTAAAACCAGCGAGGCGAAAAAGCAAGCCGTGAGCACGGATAACGTAAAAGAATTACGAAACAAGCCATCACCCATCCATCGCCCCGAGCGCAACGAAGAGTTAGGCGATTTCACCACTACCTGGCGAGTCCTGCCCATTTCGCTGCTGGCTACGCTGATCGGAGTGGTCTGCGCCTTCGTCGCCCTGGCCTTGCTGCGCTTGATCGGCTTATTCACCAATCTTTTCTATTTCGGTCGCTGGAACACCGCTCTGGTCTCGCCGGCCGCCAATCATCTTGGCGTCTACAGTGTTTTTGTTCCCATCGCCGGCGCACTAATAGTCGGCGGCATGGCGCGCTACGGTTCCGAGCGCATCCGCGGCCACGGTATTCCTGAGGCAATCGAATCCATTCTGCTCAACGGCAGCCGCATCGAACCCAAAGTCGCTCTTCTCAAGCCGCTCTCTTCGGCAATCTCGATCGGCTCCGGCGGCCCGTTCGGCGCGGAGGGCCCCATCATCATGACTGGCGGCGCCGTCGGTTCCATGATTGCGCAACTTTTTCACCTGACCAGCGCCGAGCGCAAAACCCTTCTCGTTGCGGGTGCTGCCGGAGGAATGTCCGCAACCTTTGCCGCGCCCGTCGCCGCTGTCCTGCTCGCCGTCGAGTTGCTGCTCTTCGAATGGAAACCGCGCAGCCTGATTCCCGTGGCATTAGCCAGCGCAATGGCTGCCGTGGTGCGACGCTACATCCTGGGCCTTGGCCCGTTATTTCCCGTACCTGCTCACCCGTCGTTCATCGGCCCCTCTGGGCTGCTCGGCTGCACCCTTGCCGGTCTCCTCGCCGGCGTGCTGTCGGCCTTGCTCACTCTGTCTGTTTATGCCGCGGAAGACGCCTTCCAGCATCTCAAGCTCCACTGGATGTGGTGGCCTGCCATCGGCGGTCTGGCCATCGGTCTGGGAGGTCTGATTTTCCCGCAAGCGCTCGGCGTCGGCTACGACACCATCGCCGCATTGCTTCAGGGCAACGTCGTGGAGACGGCGATTTTTGGCATCCTCCTCGTCAAATGGTTCATCTGGGCCGTGTCTCTCGGTTCCGGCACTTCCGGCGGCGTTCTCGCGCCGCTGCTGATGATGGGCGGCGCGCTCGGCGGCCTCGAAGCCATGTTTCTTCCCAACAAAGGCGCGGGCTTCTGGCAATTGATCAGCATGGGCGCAGTTCTGGGCGGCACCATGCGCTCTCCGCTGACCAGCATTGTTTTCGCTTTCGAACTTACGCACGATACGAATGTCCTTCTGCCCTTGCTGGTCGCGGTCGTCATC
This sequence comes from Terriglobales bacterium, assembly GCA_030038475.1. Taxonomy (GTDB): domain Bacteria; phylum Acidobacteriota; class Terriglobia; order Terriglobales; family Acidobacteriaceae; genus Acidiflorens. Next base: position 12,288 of record JASHOU010000183.1, read on the forward strand.
TCTCATGGCTTTACCGTCCTCACTCTGAAGCGCTCCATCCTGACGGAAAAAGTCGCCCGCCGCGGCTACCACCTCAGCAGCGAATATGCCGTCGATCCGCTGGAAATCCTCTTCGTACGCGAGGTCATGCGTACCACCGTGGTGGTCCTGCCCGCCGCAAACATGCTCAGCGAAATTTGGCCGTCGTTGCGTGCCGACGGCAACCAGCGACAGCGTTTGCTTCCCGTCGTGAGCCCGCGCGGAGATCTTGTTGGCGTAATCACGCGCGGCGATATAGAAAAGCGCCTGGCGCAGAACGGTGAGGCAGCCCTGCAATCGCCCATCGGCGATCTGGTTCGAACCAGCGCAGTTCACGCCTTCCCCGACGAGCCACTGCGCGAGGTTGTCTATCGCATGGTGGAGAAGAGTTGCACGCGAATGCCCGTCCTCGACCGTGCAACCGGAAAATTCCTGGGCTTGGTTTCGCTCAACGATCTGCTTAAAGCCCGCTCCCGCCATCTGGAAGAAGAGCGCCGCCGCGAACGCAGTCTGCGCTTCAAATTCTTCGCTGCTGCAGATTGAGCATTTTTTTTGTTCAACAAGTTTTTGTTCAAGATTTTTGTACAACAAAAAATCACCTATCCTCCCGGGTTCAAAATCGCCCGCCTCAAAATCTCGCTCCCGCTCGCAATAATGTCGCAGCAATGCACCCGCGCGACCCCTAAGATCATCTACTTCTAGGTGTTGATTCAAAAGGACTGCTAATGTCTTCCTGGCCCACTGTCAGCATGCCGGATCCCGGTACCCAGACTTTTCCACTCTTGACGGCCGCGCAAATCGATCGCATCCGTCCCGGCAGCATGCTGCGAAGTGTTAAGCCGGGCGAGATCCTGTTCCGCCCCGGCGATACTCGACTTCCGTTCTTCGTCCTGCTTTCCGGAGCCCTGGAGATCGTACAGAACGACCTCAAAGGAGAACGCCCCATCGTCGCGCACCTTGCCGGCTCCTTTACCGGCGAACTCAGCATGATCACCGGCCAGCGCTGTCTGGTGCTCGGCCGCGTCACCGAAGCGGGTGAGTTTCTTGAACTCAGTCACGACGGTTTGCACTCGCTCATCGTGCGCGACGCCGAACTGAGCGAGATCATCATGCGCGCCTTCATTTTGCGCCGCCTCGCGCTCATCACGAATAATCTCGGCAACGTCATCGTGATGGGCTCGCGCCACTCCGCTGACACGTTGCGCTTGCGCGAGTTTCTCAGCCGCAACGGGCACCCTTACACCTACGTCGATCTCGATAGCGACAAGATGTCGCAGGAACTCCTTGACCGCTTTTCCGTCAAAGTGGACGAAATTCCGGTGGTCATCTGCGACGGCAAAAATGTACTGCGGAATCCTTCCACGCAAAAGCTCGCCGAATGCCTGGGCCTCAACGTCAGCATCGATAACGCGCAAATTCGCGATTTGATCATTGTCGGCGCCGGTCCTTCCGGTCTGGCAGCTGCCGTTTATGGTGCGTCCGAAGGCCTAGATACTCTGCTCATCGAGACCGAGGCTCCCGGCGGCCAGGCCGGCTCCAGCTCGAAAATAGAAAACTATCTCGGCTTTCCCACCGGCGTCTCAGGCCTCGAACTGGCCTCGCGTGCCATTCATCAGGCGCAAAAGTTCGGCGCCAAAATGATGATTGCACACAGCGTGCAGAAGCTCGCCTGCGATCGCCGTCCGTACAAGCTCCACCTCGACGATGGCAACGCGCTTTCTGCACGCGCCATCATCATCGCCACTGGAGCGCAGTACAAGAAGCCTGCGATTGCCAATCTCAAGAAGTTTGAGGGTCAGGGAGTCTACTACGGCGCAACCTACATCGAGTCGCAATTGTGCGGCACCGACGACGTGATCGTCATCGGCGGCGGGAACTCCGCCGGTCAAGCCGCTGTCTACTTGTCGCAGACTGCGCGCAAGGTTTATATGCTGGTCCGCTCCTCATGCCTGGCGGAAACCATGTCCCGTTATTTGATTCAGCGCATTACGGAAAATCCGGCCATCGAACTCCACTACAAAACAGAAATCGTGAGTCTGGACGGCAATACTCAATTGGAGCGCGTCACCTGGATCGACAAAACCACTGGCCAAACCTCAACTCACGAAATCCGCCACCTCTTTATTATGGCGGGCGCATCGCCTCGCACCGACTGGTTGCGCGGCTGTATCGCCCTCGATGACAAGGGATTCATCCTCACGGGGCGCGATCTCGATGGCCACGCAAGCAATGGCTCTCCCGCTTGGACGCTGGCGCGCCCTCCCCTGATGCTGGAGACGAGTCTCCCTGGCGTGTTTGCGGTCGGCGACGTCCGCTCCGGCAACGTTAAGCGTGTGGCCTCAGCCGTCGGCGAAGGCGCAATCTCGGTCCACCTTGTGCACCGCGCTCTGACCGAAGCCTAGAGCGTGTTGTGTGTTTGATAGATTGGTCTTGGGAAAGTCATGGTTCTTGAGGATGCGAAAAATTCATATAGTGACCTTGGCGGAGCAGCTGTTCAGGGCCGCATAAGCCCATGCCCCTCACTGATCGGGAGAATCCTCTGCGTTTTCCTTCTCCCGCCGGTTCAGCAAAATCTGAACGAAAATTCCTGAAATCAGCGCGCAGATAAACCCTATCCACAGCCACAGCACGCTCTCGTACCCCAATCCCAACCCAAATACCACAACGCTCAGAATCGCCATTACTGCGGTAAGGAAGGCTTTCAGCCTGGTTCCAAGTTGCGTCCCGGATGGGGCGGCAGCCGTGTCTTGGGCGGGTAGCTGAATCGCGGATGGTGGTCGCTTGGCCATGGGAGAAGATCCCTTCCCCTGAGAAAATCGTAGGCCCGCCGTTTGGGCAAGTCAATGCCAACGAGCAGATGTCGTCGGCTAAGACGCTAGGTCTTCGCGGCAGCAGTATAGCGACAGAAAAGCTTATCGTCCTATGATTGCGCTGAGGATGGAGCCGACGAGCGGACTTGAACCGCTGACATGCCGATTACGAATTACCGTCCGGTCTTATGCCTGAACGGCTTCGGTTTTTCGGCCTTCGCGGAACACTGGTCGGAGCAGGGGTGTGGTGCAGACGGCCCGAACAATTCAGAAACCATGATCGGGGTTTGAGTGTCCCTCGCCGGCAACGCTGTAGAAGCGGTAGAGTACCCCTCGCGCACTTCGTTCTTTTGGTTTTCGGCGAGGGACACTCTAATAGGGCGCGTCACCCTTTACCGTTGTGCGATGCAGGTGGCGCCGAAATTGCTCTGGACAGCCGTGGGCCAAGTGAATTGTGCACCGATTGTCCCAGAAAACCAGGTCGTGATCTTGCCAGCGGTGGCGGTAAACGAAACACGCTGTTGTACTGTGGGTGAAGAGGAGTTCGAGCAGTTCCTGGCTTTCCGTGTCAGAGAGGTCGAGAATGCGCGACGTGAAGCCCTCGTTCACGAACAGCGCCCGGCGGCCAGTTTCCGGATGAATGCGCACGACCGGATGCACGACCTCGCGTACTTCGTTCTTTTGCTTTTCGGTGAGCGGTGGCCGCCATTTTGATCCGCTGAAGCGCTCATAGCTGTGGTTATACGAGTGCACCGCGCGTTTGCCTTCGATTCTCTGCTTGATCCCGGCGGGCAAAGCATCGTAGGCGGCGTACAAATTAGCAAATGAGGTATCGCCACCCTCCGCCGGAAGCTCCAAGGCGTAGAGCAGGGAACCCAGGCTTGGTTCGGGCGTGTAAGAGAGGTCGGAATGCCAGATGGCGCCTGCGTCCCCGAGCCCAATGGGCTGGCCGTTCTCAATGACGTTGGAAACTCGAAGAATCTCCGGATGCCCCGGGAGCAAGTATTGGCGCAGAACGTGAATCATCAAAGGCCCGAAGCGCCGGCTAAACTCAATGTGCTGTTCGGGCGTTATGTACTGTGCGCGAAACACCAGCAGACCATTGCTTTCAAGGAAGGCGCGGTGCACTGCGGAGAACGTCTCATCATCCAGAGGTCGTGACAGATCGAGGTCGAGGATCTCGACGCCGAGCGCTGCGTCGAGCGGGTGAAGTCGAAAAACTGTGCCTTCTGTCATTTCGGATTTCCAAACGCCGCTCACTCGCTCCACTGGGGAAGGCATTGGAAATTCGAAGAATCTCCAGAACGTGGAGTGGTCAGCCTAGTCTGTTCCCTCCAAAAGCTGGACCGAACGAGTGCGCTCAGTCATTCTAGTCCTATACAATTGGGCCGCAGTGAAAATCCCGAGGGGGGAAATATCTGCGAATGTTCCCCCTCGTTTCACAACTCACTAAGCTCACTTCCGATCAAACGAAGCAGGGCGTATCCACAGATCCGCCCGCTCTTTTTTGCTACCGCTTACTTTGCAGCCGGTGCCCACGCCGCGTCGGGTGCCGCGAGTTCCACGCCTGCAATCTCCGTGCTGAGGGTTACATACTGCAAGCCCGCCTTCTTGTCTGGCTTAGCGGTGAAGCTCAACAAGTACTGGTTGTCGAGTATCTTTTGCAGTTCATTGAGGTAAGGCGTAAAGCTCACGGGGTTTTGCAGCCCCATGAAGAAGGCCTCGCCTCCGGTCACATCCGCCAGCTTGGCGATACCGAGCTGGCCATTGGTGGCTTCCCAGTAGTTGCGGTTCATGCGTCCGGCGCCAGGCGCATAGATCGTGTGGATGATCGTGCCTGTCCGCATGGCGACTTTGCCCGCCGAATCCAAGTCGGGACTGACGCTGAGTCCGCGCCAGTGCGAGTCGCGACGGGCGCGGTCAATTCCATCGGTCACCATCACCACCTCGCGGCGGTTCTGGGTATCAGGCCAGCGCTTCATGAGATCGATTACGGAAAGATAAGGACTCCCATAGGCGCCTACCGAACCCGTCGGCAACCGCAGTGCTTTGGCGGCCGCCGCATGATCCTTCGTGAAGTTCTGCTCGATCTGAACCGTGGCATTCCTCATGTACCCGACTCCGACTGAAGTCGTCGAAGGCTGCGCTTTGATGAACGTGCGCAACTCATCGAGGTGTGACCCAAAATTGGAGTTTGACGCGTCGTCGATCAGGATGAACAGCTCGAGCCCGGCACGGTCTCCCTGGGCTGGAACCCATTCGGTCACCTGTAGGCGTTGCTTGCCCTGCTTGACGATGACATCTTGCTGGCTGATCTCAGGCATGCGTTTATCGTTGGCGACGTTTGCCGTAACCGTCATTCTGGTAATAGAATTCGCCGCCGTTTCTGTTGCGTCCATGGGAACAATGCTTGCCATCAGCATCGCCACCAGGGTTATTGCGGAAAACATCTTCATCATTCGTGATTTCATAGTTATCTCCTCTGGTTTGAATTGCTTTTTCTCGCTAACAAATATCTCTCTCCATGGCGTTACTATGCGGCTTTCCCACCGGAACGCACATCACGAGATAAGAGGTTTTTTCGCTAACACTGCAGGGGACGAGCGGGGGTACCTTTAACGAGGGTTTCGCGGGTACCGCCGCGGGCGGCACGATTAGATACCACTATTGGGGAGTCAGAGTACTGCGATCGAACCCAAAGTTGCACGCGATTCAGGGTAAGCAGTTTAAGGAACTGAGGGAGATTCCGGTTAGTCAAAAGCAACTCCGTATGCAACAGAAAAGCGACCGGGGATAAGAGACCGAAAATGATAAAACAGGCGTGTTCGAACATCTGCGGAACTGGGACGACGTGTAAAGGGAACTACCCTTTCGGTGAGTGTGAGGGCGACGATTTCGGAAGGCGCGACGACGAGATAGGTGCGTGCGAAGGCGTCGAGATGGATGAAATCGAGGACGACGAACGGGGAATGATAATCTTGCGGCGACCGAACAGGCGCGCATCCAGCGAAAATGCTCCTGGACCTAGCAAGGCCGAGACCATCGCCATGATGACCACATCGAGGCTGAGCGGGTTGCCGTAGAAGAAATGCCAGTTTGCCGCCGGGAAGTACAGGAAGGTCATGCCCAGACCAGCCAGGACGGCCAATGCGCTCGCGACTGGAGTCAGAAGCCCAATGACTAGGGAAGCACCGCTCCCGAGCGCCAGCAGGCAGACGGCCCACGTCCCGATTCTCATATCCTGCAACTCAGGCAAATAAGCGAACGCCTGGGCGATCAGCGTTACACCAATCGCCAGTCGCAACAGCAGCAGACCCGTGCCAGGCCCACCGCCTGGGAATGTGGAATACAGCCTTCGCAAGCCTTGCCTCCCGGGATTGGACCGTGTTTGCCAACCCCAGTACAAAGACTAACAATGGTCATCGCAGGGTGAATCCCTATCGCTCGGAATTTTGCAATAACCCTATCTAGGTATAAGCTAGTGCGAGCTTGCCTTTTACAAATGGATGATTCCGCGCTGTACCGCGATCGCCAGGGCTTGAGCGCGGTCGCTAGCTCCCAGCTTCTCCATGATGTGCTTGATGTGGACCTTGACCGTTTCTTCTGAAATGAAGAGCTTTTCGGCGATGTCGCGATTACGGTTGCCACCGGCGATCTGCTGCAAAACCTCGATTTCGCGTGCCGTGATGGTTTCGTCGCTGTAGTGCTCCGCCAGATGTGCTGCGATTGCCGGCGGGATACGCTTTTTCCCCGCGTGGACCTGGCGAACGGCCTCAAGGATATCCTTGGGAGGCATGCTCTTGAGCATGTAGCTGCGCGCTCCCGCCTCCATAGCACGCTGGATCTCGACATCGCGTTCCGACGTTGTCAGCATGATGATACGAGCGTCGGGGAATTCGTTCCGAATGGCAATCATCGCTTCTATGCCACTCATCTCAGGTAGTCGGATATCCATCAGCGTGACGTCAGGCTGGTGCTCTCGAAAACCTTGTATGGCTTCGCGACCCGTGGATGCGTGGCCCACCACCACCATGTCCGGCTGGTTGTTGATCAGCGTGGCAATGCCCTCCCGCAGCAGGGGATGGTCATCGACGCAGAAGACACGGATGCGTGTTTGCTCGCTCATTTGTCTCGCTTTCTACTCCGCTGAAGATTTACTCCCATTGTTCCTCTGGAAGAACCCGATAAGCCATTTTGGCAAACGATCCGAGGGCGCGGATTCGAAAGCGACACTCCCCGGGATGGAGAGTTCAATCTCCGTTCCCGCACCGACACGGCTCAGGACTTCCAAGCTCGCGCCGATTTTTTCCGCGCGCTCCCGCATGCCGGAGAGGCCCCAGTGCCCTTCGCGACCCGTTTGCCATATATGAGCGTCGATCCCACAACCGTTGTCGCGAACGAGAATGCGCAAGTTTCGGCCGGCATAGTCGACTTCGACTTCGATCTTGCTGGCGCGGGAGTGACGGAATGCGTTGATCAACGCTTCACGGCCAAGCAGGTAAACTTCATCCCACACAACAGGGTTTATGGACCGCCGCAGGCCCTGCTCGATGACGCGGAAATCGACGTCTTCCTGGGCGGGAAATTCTTCCCGAATTTGAGAAAGCGCCTGTTCAAGATCGTGCGACCCGCGATCCGAAGGGCGAAGGCTTCGAATCGCATTCCGGCCCTGTTCACCCACCTGATTCATCAGCTCGATCACGCGCTGCACGACGGGCTTGGCCGGTGAATCCGCAGGTAAACGATCGTTGGCGACATCAAGGTGCATGGCGGCGCTGAAAAATCCTTGCAACAGTGTGTCGTGCAAATCGCGGGCAATCCGCTCCCGCTCCTCAAGGCGTTCTTCAAGCCTGGCCTGCATTTGGGCCGCTAACTGCCGCAGGCGAAGCGCGTACAGCAGCCACAGGAAGCCGGCTACAGTTGCACAGCACAATAACCAAAACCACGTGGTTTGGAAAAACGCTGGAAGAATGGTAAACCGCTGGGTTGCTCCCATCTGGTTCCAGACTCCGTCGTTGTTGGAAGCAATGACGCGAAACTGGTAATTCCCTGGTGGAAGATCGTCATAGAACGCCTGGCGCCGACCTTCGGAATCCTGCCAGTCCGCATCGTGACCCTCCAGCATGTAACGGAAACTCACCTTTTGCGGAACCACCAAACTGAGTGCCGTAAACTCGATTTCGATATTTCGAGTGAGCGCGGGAAGGCGAAGATCGGCTCCCGGCAAATAGCTCTTGCGATCCGCCAGGACCCGTTCCACATGAACGGGCGGTGGTATGGTATTTCCCTCCACGTGGCTGGGATCGAGCATTTGCAGAATGGAACTATTGGCGAACCAAAGCTTCCCGTCAGGAGAGAGGGAGGCTTCGGGACGGAAATTCGCCGCCCCCGGCTGGGCGCCGTCGAACACGTCCAAGATCCTCACCTTCACCGTGGTGTCGGGTTGTGCCCGCCACTTCTTCAGTTCCGACGACGCGATCTCAATGAATCCGCACTGCGCGTCCAGCCAAAGAGAACCCACTTTATCCTTCACCGCCGCGAGTATAGAATCGCAAGGCAGGCCATTCCGGGCGGTGAGCGTTCTCAGGGCACCCTGATTCCACCGTACCAGACCATCCCCTGTCGCCGCCCAGATCGAACCGTCAGAATCAGCCAGAAGGTTCCAGACCGGACCGGAGTTCGCGTCCTGGTGCGCAGAAAAAATTTCTAACCGGCCTTGCCGGTAGCGGGCCAGATTCCCATTCGTGAGACCCAGCCAAATTCCGCTTTTGGGATCAGCCGCCAACGAAAAGGCACGTGGAATTTGCGGCGGGTCAATTTCTTCGCGGACCTGGAAGTCCTGAATGCGAAAGAGCGCCGGTTGCGTGACCTCCGCCCAAATATTGTGATCGACGTCTTCGGTGATGGCTGTCACCACTCCGAGGGGGCTGCCGTCGGGCCTGTTTACGAAGCGAAACCGCGCATCCACGTAAACGGTTAGCCTTCCGTCCACTCCCACCCAGAGCAGGCCGGAGTGGTCTTCGAACAATGAAGTGACCAATCGTCCCGGCAAACCGTTCCGGTTTCCAATTGCCGACACTTTGCCCTGGCGAATAAAATCAAGGGCCCCCGCATTTCCAATCCATACTGTTCCATCGCGCGTGGCGACCACGGAACCAACCGCCTCCGATGTCAGCCCTTCACGTATCGAAAATCTAGCCACCGGAGTATCGTGAAAACGATCGATGCCTCTGGAGGTTATGACCCACAGATCGCCCTCCCGATCCTGGTAGAAACCATTCACGGAATCGCTCGACAAACCATCTACACTGCGGAAGTGGTCCGCTTTGCCGTCGTGGACGCGATAAATCCCTTGGTTCTCCGTTCCAATCCAGAGTCCGTTGTCGCGGTCTTTCAGCAGTGCGGCAACCTGCAGCGCGGTACCATCCATCCCCGGCACGACATAGCTTTTCCAAGCGCCTTGAACCAACTGCTCCAATCCCAGACCAGCCCCGGACAGCCTCATGCCGACCCAAAGAGAGCCGTCACTTGCTGCAGCGATGGCGCTGACCCCGCTAAGCCCTCGTGTTCGCTCAAGCGCGGGTGGAAGGTACGCCCGTGCGGAGCCAGGTTTCCACTGGCAGAGCCCAAGCGAGCTGCCGATCCAGAGGTTTCCAAGGTCGTCCCGCGCCAGCGGCTGAGCATACTGAAAGGGAATTCCGTCAGACGCTCCATAACATTGAAGAGATCTATCTGTAACTCGGCAAAGAGGACCTTTGTCGTCACGAACTCGAGAACGGGTCATCCACACTGTTCCCTCAGCATCTTGGAGAATGGACTCGACGAATCCTGGGGCTGCAGAATAGTTAAACAACTCGTCATTCTTCCAGCGTGCGAGTCCGGTGCCGGTGCCAATCCACAGGCTGCCATCGCTTGCGCCGAGGAGCGAATAGACGCTGGCGCTGGGCAACCGTTTGTCCTTCGGTGCGACAAACGGAACAAATCGTACTCCATCGAAGCGTACCAGGCCTCCTTCGGTGCCAACCCACATGTATCCATCAGTAGTCTGCGTCATGGCATAGGGAGTTCCAGTGAACGCTCCATCCTGAATCCGCCAGGCGCTGTGCGCATACTGCGAAATTTGCCGGCTCGGATCCAGTGCGGCCGCCGGCGCGCACAGGAGCATAGCCGACAGCCAAAGCGCTGACAAAAAGATACGGTCCAATATCGTCTCGACCCGACACATGTGTTACCTCCGCGTAGTTCTCTGCAGCAACGGGTGAGTCGGGAGGCGAGGAACAAATATCTCGATCTGCACCATGACATTCTACCTTTGCGTCATGCACTGGTACACACGTATGGAGCGAAAGGGGTCAATTGTTTCTCAACTCGAATAAGGAGATTCGGAATCCAGACGCCGATCACCAGCTCTCTGTATTTCATTGAGAGAATAGAATGCTTTCTGCCTTTTAAGAAAAACTTGATGCGGTCGAACTTAGTAGCCTGCACGCCAGAATGGTCTGAGTTGACAACATTCACCCAAGAGAGTCGAATGTCATGTGCGGATTGTTCAAACACCTTGTTGGAAGAGCACTATGAAGAAAGCCGGTTTGGAGAAATTCTGCTAGCAATGATTAGTTAGCCCGCAATTAAGGTGGGGAGGAAGCGCTATGCGACGCAATTGCAGGTTCAGGGCTATTGTGCTGGTAATCACGCTGGTGGTTTTGCAGGACTTCGGTCCATTTCTTTCGGCGCAGACGGGGTTGCCTACTCCCCAGGAACTGGACCAGTTACTCGCCCCGGTCGCTCTTTATCCCGACTCTCTGCTATCCCAGATCACTACGGCTTCGACGAATCCGCAGGAAATTCTGGATGTGAATGCCTGGTTGCAGCAGAACTCCGGGCTGGCGGGTACGGCGCTAACCGACGCAGCGCAGCGGCAGGGATTCGATCCGGCATTTATTGCACTGGTGAATTTTCCAGACGTGCTGGATATGATGGCGCAGCATATCGACGATTTCGCTGCTATCGGCCAGGCATTTTTGGCCGATCAGGCATCGGTCACCGATTCGATTCAGCGGTTGAGGGCTCAGGCGTATGCCTCCGGCTCGCTGCGCAGCAATGCGCAGCAGCAGGTTGTGGTGCAGCAACCGGCGGGTCAGACCATCTATGTGATTCAACCCGCGAACCCGCAAGTGGTTTATGTGCCGCAATATGATCCCACCTTGGTTTACATTCGACCTGCCTCCAGCACGGTTGTGGCTGCATCACTCATTAGTTTCGGAGTAGGAGTTGGGATTGGTGCGCTATTGGTCGATAATCAGCCCTGGGGATGGGGTGGATGGGGATGGAACTGGGGAGCGCGCCGCGCCTATTACAACCACGGCTATTGGGGCGGTTGGTCGAATCCTTACCGCCCGCCGCACCGCTACTATAATCCACGCCCGATTGTGTGGGCCAACCGGCCAGGCTATCGCGGCAATTGGGGCTATCGCCCCCCGCACTATAGGCCTCCGAATCGTCCGGGAAATCGACCCGGTTACAATCCTCCTGGAAATCGGCCGCCAGGCGGCCATCACCCGGCGCCACCGCCGTCCAAGCCCGGCGCACCGAATCGACCCGTAACGCCCAACCCGAACAACCCGACCAGGCCAACGCGGCCAAATCGGCCGCCCGACCAGACCAAGCCGGCACCGCCAAATCAAACTCCGGGGCAGCCGGGCAGACCGGAGAATCCTGGACGGCAACGACCCGGCCGACCGTCGGCACCCGACCAGACCAAGCCGGCACCGCCAAGTCAAACTCCGGGGCAGCCGGGCAGACCTGAAAATCCTGGGCGGCAACGACCCAGCCAAGGCACAGCATCCGGCCAAAGCAGGCCGACATCACCGAATCGAACGCCGGGAAACAAGCCGGCATCTAAGCCAAACACTGCGCCTGCAGGTCGACCTCAACCGCAGAAAAGACCGGATTCGAAAGCGAAACCGCAAGCCAAACCTCAACCGCAATAACATCGGACCGAGCATCACTTTGTATCGCGCTGGCGAGAAGGGTGCTTTAACCAGGATGTGGCCTTGGTAGCGCCCTCGTCGGCCACTCTTGCCATTTTCGGGAACCGCTTTCGCAGTTTCGCCAACAGAAGTCTGGCCCAAGCGTATTGCGAAGAGAGAACGATGAGTCCGAGAATAATAAACAGCACGCCTTGAAGGAAGGGCAGAACCAGTCCAACAATTCCCAGCAGGATGAAACTCCAGCCTGCGATAAGGACTGAAGTTCGCCGGACGCGATTCTTCATGGCCAATACGCCCTTGAATTCAACGTGGCGGGCTTTCGAAAAGCGCAACGAGCACCATGCAATTCACTCTGTTGTAGAAAGGAACAGTAAAGTAATTGTGCGTGTCGCGTTCGGATGAGTTGATTGGCAGCTTCCTGCGCCAGAGGCACTCGCTCACTAGAATCTCCGTATGATCACGCATTTACCGCTCTTTTGTTCTTCCTTCAAGGAACCCGCCTAAGAGGATGAATGCGCCAATCTCCAGCACGTTTAATCGTTCACTCTTTCCTCAACACGGTAATCAACAAAATGCCGGGCTTCGGCACTGTGGTGGAGTGCCCTAAAACCCGGCTCCTGCTCCTGTTATCCATTTACGCGAATCGTTCTCAAAGCCAAAGACGACCAGACTGCCAGCACTCCTAGCAATCCGAGCAAGGGAAGCATGCTCCCTGTCTGAGGCAGTGCCGCAGGAGTTGGTGCGGCAGGAGTTGCCGCAGCAACAGTGGGATAGACCGGCTGCACTAACATGGCGAAGAAGATGGGTTCATCGGTCGGCGGCGCGACTGGCATCGTGCCGGATACCCTGGTCTCGTGTGAAACCAGAGTTTCCGGGGTCTCGACAACTTTGGTCGCGGAGACCTTCATCCCCTTTTTTAAGCCCCAGGCGTCCTTCAGCTGTCCATTTACGGTGATCTTCTGGCCGTTGGGAATCTCGAATTGCTGGTTGGTTCCGTCTTCCAAAGTCAGGACTACGGAGCGAGGCGGATTCACGTGCCACACGGTACCAGTAACGGTCTGCACAGTCTTGACAATCCTGGGGGTGGTGGTTGTGATGGTGGTCCGTTGCAGCTTCATGCCCGGTTTCAGATCATGAATCCCGAGTTGCTGGCCGTCGACCGTAACCCTGGCGCTCTCGGACACATTCGGCAGATGTACGATGGTGCCGTCGTCTTTCTTGACCACTAAGTCATTGCCGGAAACATAGACAACTTCGCCACGCTCAACCTTGGCAGTCCTGGTTGCCGGACCGTGCGTGGTCGTGGTTTCGGTTTGAACCTGTGCATTCACTGCTATGGCCAAAAACAAGCAAGCAGTCCCTGCCGCCAGCAAGTGGGTTAGTTTCTGTGAAAATCGAAGTGAATTCATTGCGTATTCTCCTGGTTGTAAGTTTGCGGGGTTAGACTGCCCTGCTCAGTTGTAGTGTTCTTCTGTGGTTCAGAATCTGTGCGTGCCGCATGAACGATGTAACGCTGTGGGGCGCTGCCGATGAAGTAAAACGGGTAGCAAGTCACGAGCGTTACCGACGATCGCGACCGGGGTTGCAATATGCTGACATCGTTCGGGTTTACGATCCGCAGCTGGTCCACCACATAGGTATCGGTCCGCGCTGGCCCTTCCAATTCCAGTGTGTCGCCTACCTTTAAGTCTTTCAGGCCACGAAAGAAGCCATCCCGGTGGCCGGCTATACCGATGTTGCCGTCCTCTCCTATTTGCGCCGTGTCCTCAATCCGGCCGACTCCACGATTCAACGTCAAATCATCAGTCCCCTCTAACACGGGCACCTCCAGGTGAATCATGGGAATGCGCAGTATCGCTAACGGAGCGGCGAGATTTTGACCAAGACTGTTCTGATAGTCCTTAATCCGCTCTTTCGACCAAAGGACGTGTTCAGGCTGCGAGGTTGTTCCTGCTTGCTCATCGCTCAGCCCACTACTCGCCGCATTGCCGGGGAAGTGATTACCTGGCGCCACTTGCTTGAGGTGCTCGAATCGCCGCACCGCAAATTTGGACAAAACAGCCCCGTGGATCCTGGCTGCCACATAAAAGCCAATGAGTCCCAATCCAACAACCAGCAGCAGACGCTCGAGCCACCTGCGGAACGCGAGCGAGCCGCCTTTTCCTGTCGGGCGGCTCGCCGGTGTCGCGCTCGCTGCCTTATCGCCTGTGCACTTTCTCGCTTCCATGGAGGTACTATGCCGGGCCCAAGCGGAACGCACATCACGAAATAAGAGGTTTCTTCGATAACACTGCTGGGGACGAATGGAGATACCTTTACGAGGAGTTTCCCGTATACCACTGCAGGTGGAACGACCAGATACCACTAATCCGCGCACCTCTTAAGCGCTTCGTCTTTGCGGTCAAATCGGATGTGTGCACTGCAATGCGGTATCAGCATCCAATTTTGGATCCTGTGCGCGAAGCCATCGAGCAGAAGAATCCACGTCACAATTCACGTCACAACGAATTGAGCGTCAGTGAAGGAAAGACGTAAGTGCTTGAAAGAATGGAGCCGACGAGCGGACTTGAACCGCTGACCTGCCGATTACGAATCGGCTGCTCTACCAACTGAGCTACGTCGGCCTGTGATCTGCTTTGTTAGTTTATCAAATCGCCCGGCGGCTTCTGCCGCACTACTGGATAATGGCAAGACTTGACCGACTTACTCGTGACACTCCTCGCAGTAGGAATGCCATCCAC
>JASHOU010000184.1 GCA_030038475.1 Terriglobales bacterium
TGGATGAAGTCCTGAGCGAGAAGGTGGGATAGCGAGCACGCTGCGGAGAGTCGCGCGATCGCATTCCGCAGGTGTCAGGAAAACCAAAATCAGACGGGGGCCAGTCTGATCGGTTTTCTTTCTCCTCCATCAATCTCCCGGTTTGATTTCGCTTTGAGCCAGTGCAACTCAGGTACCATCCGCGGTTGCATTTGGTCAACGCACTTTTGGCTCAATTTTTACACTTTTCCACTTGCGAATCGCGAGTGGCTTGCCTAGCATCCTATGGTGAAAGCCGGCCTGCCAGGTTGGTGTTGGTGGTAACCGATTTTTGAACCAATGCCGAATGAACGGGGACTCGACTCGCAAAAGGATCCGGTGTGCTATGTTCCGTCATGCGGAAAAGCCTAATGGGTCGCGGCGGGTTCCCACCGTCTGAGACGGGTTCATTCTCGGCCCACCACACGGCCTAGTGGGTCGGCTTGCTTAATTCAGGTCTCAGGTCTTAGCTGTCAGGTCTCAGGAAAAATCCTCTGCTCCATGGACCGGCGCGAAAAATCCCGAGAACAATGGCAGAGGGAACTCGCCGAAGATCAACACAACGTCGTTCCGGCTGACGGGTCGCGTGTTGGGCACATCCTGGCTAAAAGGTCGTCGCAGCCGGCTCCCATTGCCGACCTCGCTCACCTAGCGAGGGCTCTAATGGGCGGCGTGCTTGTCGCGATTGCGATTTCCATTCTTTCATCGAACATCGCGCACAAAGGGTGGCTTGCTCTGGCAGTCTTCGTTATTGGTTGCTGCATCGGAGCTACCGGGTTCCGATGGAGGCCGAAAATCGAGTGAGTGGGAACTTGTCTGCCGCGCTATCGAAACGACGCCTCGGTCCTGACACCTGAGAACTGCCTCTCTGCTAGACTCTGCTTAGAACTCGTCGTTCATCCGGAGCATCTAAAGTAACGTGTTCCCGCGACTCTTTCAGATTGGCAGTTTCTACCTGCCGACTTATGGCGTGCTCGTCGCCTCGGGTGTGCTGATCGGGCTTTGGATCAGCGTGCGCAATTCCGTGAAGCAGGGCATCGATGGCGACGATGCGTGGAACCTGGGCATTTTTGTCGTGCTCGCCGGAATTATCGGGGCGAAGATTCTTTACGTCATCAACGACTGGAGCAGCTACGCCAACAACTGGCGCGAGATTTTCAGCATTAACACGCTGCAGGCGGGAGGCGTATTCTCCGGCGGGCTGATTGCCGCGCTGATTACGGCGGCGTGGTATATCCGGCGTCATCACATGCCGCCGTTGCGCACCGTCGATGGCTTCGCTCCCGGCCTCGCCTTCGGGCACGTGCTGGGGCGTTTTGGATGCTTTTCCGCCGGTTGCTGCTACGGCAAGCCGACCAATCATTTTTGGGGCGTAATCTTTACCAATCCGCTGGCGAATTCGGTGAGTGGAACTCCGCTGGGCGTCAGGATCGAGCCGACACAGCTCATCGAAGCCTTTGCCGAGTTTTGCAATTTTCTGTTTCTAATCTGGCTGCTTGGACGCAAGAAGTTCGATGGGCAGGTATGGGCCACGTTCATGATCCTGTATGGAATCGAGCGCTATTTCATCGAGTTCCTGCGCGACGATCCAGGACGCGGAGAGGTCTTCAACGGGCTGATGACAGGAACGCAGCTGATTTCCATCCTGCTGGTAATCGGCGGCGGGCTGATCTGGTGGATGAAAAGTGGGACGCAGGCTGCGGCCTTGCGTACGCAGAAGTCGGGATCTGCGGTTTAGACTTTCCGCACATCGAAATTCCATACAGAGAAATTCCACACATGGAAATTCTTCTTGCGCTTCCCCTCACTGACGCTGGATGCTGAATGCTGGGCGCCGAATGCTCGAATTTCCCTTGACTCTTTCCGCATCTTCCGAAGACACGGGGCAGCGGCTCGATCAATATCTTGCGGCGAAGCTGCCTGACGAAAGCCGCTCGCGCCTGCAGCAACTCATCGTCAAAGGCGAGGTGCTGGTGAACGGGGCGCCGGCCAAGGCGTCTCTGCGGCTGAAGGGTGATGAGCGCATCACCGTCACGGGCCCGCCACACGCCCCGCCTCTCCGTGCCATACCGGAACAAATCGCGCTCGACATCGTCTATGAGGACGACGACATCGCCATCGTCAACAAACCGGCGGGCATGATGGTTCACGCGGGTGCGGGAGCAACCGACGACGCACGCAATCGCGGGACGCTGGTCAATGCCCTGCTGCATCACTTTGCCAAGCTCTCGAAAGTCGGCGGCGAATTGCGGCCGGGGATCGTGCATCGGCTGGATCGCGCGACCAGCGGGCTGATGGTTGTGGCGAAAAATGACGAATCGCACCGGCGGCTAGCGAAGCAGTTCAGCGCGCGCGAGGTGCGCAAGACTTATATCGCGCTGGTGCACGGCTGGCCGAAGCGGGAGCGGGGCACGATCCGCAGCGCCATCAGCCGGCATACGCAGAAGCGCACGCGAATGACGACGGGAAGCTCCGGCGGGCGTGACGCGATCACGCATTACGCGGTGGAGCGCAAGATCGATTCGCCCTACGGTAAGTTTGCGCTGCTCGAACTTCGAATTGAGACGGGACGCACGCACCAGATTCGCGTGCACATGGCGTCGCTCGGACATCCAGTCGTGGGCGACGCGCTCTACGGCGCGCCGCGTGAGCTGAGAGCACAGTCGAACCAGCGGCGGGCGGCGGGCATGCCTTCTACGCTGACACTGAATCGAAACTTCTTACATGCAGCGGCGTTGGAGTTGGAGCATCCACGGACGGAGCAAGCGCTTAAGTTTGCGCGTCCGTTACCAAAGGAACTGGAGAACCTGCTCGCGAGGCTGGAGAATGCTCGATAGCGCAAGAGCGTTCCCGAGGAAGATACCCGCGAAGTTCATGCGTGAAACTGGTTGGGGCGCGACTTAGGCGAGCTATAATAAGTACAAATCAACTCCGAGCAATCGTTTCGATGAAATTGCGCATTTGCACTTTTCTGGCGGTTTTGTTTCTCCTGGCTGCATCGCTCCTGGGCCAGACCGCAGCATCCACTTCAGCCGAGGGGCAAAGCTCTCCGGCTCCAAACGCTTCTGCGCCAAGTCTGGCCGCTCCCGCTGCGAACTCACAGGCTCAAGCTACTGCTTCTGGCACGCCCGGATCCACTTCCAGTGGCTCCAGTTCTGAAACTTCCAAATCCGCTTCAAGTACCAACGATGACGTGGCTGCCACGATCCGCCATGCGGTCAACGAGGTCCAGGTCATCTTCACGGTGACCGACCGGCACGGACGCTATATCAAGGATCTGCAGAAAGACGACTTCCGAGTCATCGACAATGAACAACCCGCGGAACTGCGTAGCTTTCGCAGTGAGACGGATTTGCCGCTGCAGGTGGGACTGCTGGTGGATGCGAGCAACTCCGTGCGCGACCGTTTCAAGTTTGAGCAGGATGCGGCGATCGAGTTTCTCAATGCGATTATCCGCCAACACTATGACAAGGCATTCGTGGTCGGCTTCGACGCCACGCCTGAGGTTACGCAGGATTTTACCGACAACACGGAACGTCTTTCGAACGGGGTGCGCATGTTGCGGGCGGGCGGCGGCACGGCGATGTACGACGCGCTTTATTTTGCCTGCCGCGACAAGTTGCTGAAGGAAGAACAGACCGGACCGGTGCGCCGCGCCATTATTCTGCTGAGCGACGGCGAGGACAACCTGAGCCATGTGACGCGCGAGGAATCGATCGACATGGCGCAACGCGCGGACGTGATCGTCTACACCATCAGCACCAACATCAGCGGCATGAAAGGCAAGGGCGACAAGGTGCTGGAGCGCATTGCCGACGCGACCGGCGGGCGGTCGTTTTTTCCTTTCCAGATGCGCGACGTCTCGGATGCGTTTCTCTCCATTCAGGAGGAACTGCGTAGCCAATACGCAGTGGCCTACAAGCCGGCGAATTTTGTCGCCGACGGACGCTACCGCACCATCGAAGTCCTGGCGCAGAATAAGGCGTTGAAGGTACGTACCCGCAAGGGATACTACGCGCCGAGACAGTAGCCGGTTGCCAGTCGTCAGTACCATCCTTTAGAAATGATCCGTTAGCTCTCTCATGCCTGGATATTCTGGAACGCCGTTGGCCAAGAAGTTGGGGATCAAGGATGGGTTCCGGGCTGCTCTGTTGCATGTGCCTGCGGATGTTAAGAGCGAGCTTCGCGATGCGTTCGCGAAATGCCAGATGCAAAGCATCGACGGCGCGGGCGGCAAGAATCGGGACCTCGATTTCATTTTTCTGTTTGCCAAATCGCGCGCGGGGATGGAACTGGAGCTTTTTCCGGCCGTGCAGGCGCTGGCGCCGGCCGGCATGTTATGGATCGCGTGGCCGAAGAAAAGTTCGGGAGTTACAACCGACCTCACCGAAGACGTGGTTCGCGACAGCGGGCTCGATGCCGGCCTGGTGGATATAAAGGTGTGCGCTGTCACCGAGGTGTGGTCGGGATTGAAGTTTGTGATTCCCGTGAAGAATCGGCCCAAAGAACGGCGAGACAAGGTGAAATAAGAAACGGCGACACGCTTCAGGAGCTTTGCGCAGGACAGGGCGAAAAAACTTAACCACAGAGGACACAAGGGTCACAGAGGATCAACGCGCACCCAATCAGGGTGCTCCTAACTTCCTACTATCCTGGCTTTCTTAACCCTCTCCTGACTTTCTTAACCTTCGATCCCAGCTTCTTATCCTGATTTACGGTGTGTCGGCGCTCGTGTGGCGGCTTCAGCGAGGATTTCCTGCGGAATCTCTCGCAGGGTGACATGGAACTCGAACATGGGCGTTTCCGTGCCGCGGCCCCACCGCGCCACGTCCCAATGAGCGCGGATAAATTGGACCTCCGGTTGCGCCGTCAGATCGAGCAAGAGCGGGACCTCTTCGCGATAAAATTTCTGCGGAAAAGTCACGATGGGCTTGGCTTCCCAGATTGCGCCGTCGGTCGAGCCGAAAATGCCGACGTCGAGCGACTCCTGTTCGATGATGCCGGTGATGGCGAGCGTGAGCAGAAAGATTCGGCCCTCGGCGTGACTCACATTGATTGCGGGCCCGTCTCCTTTGGCATTGACCACGGTTTTTTCGGGAACCAGAAAAGCTTCCATCATGAGGACAGACTCCAACGGAAAAGGATTCTAGCAGAGAGAGGATGCGGCGCGCTGTGACGGTTGCGCAAGCGTCGCTTCGGAACTTCGATATCATCAAAAAACGTAGGAGTGGTCCACTTTCTTTTGGAAAAGCTTGACAAGGCGACCGTCGCAACCATGCTGGCCGGCATGTGCACATTTCTCAACGTGTACAGCACGCAACCTTTGCTGCCGCTGTTGCGCGGGACTTTTCACGCCTCCGAATTGGAGGTCAGCTTCACCGTCAGCGCGACGATTTTTTCGACGGCTCTCACCGCGCCTTTGATTGGCATGATTGCCGAGCGGCGCGGGCGCAAAAAAGTTATCGTGCCCTCGCTGTTTCTGCTATCCGTTCCCACCGCTTTGGCGGCGACTTCCGGCAGCCTGGGCGCGCTGATCTTCTGGCGCTTCGCGCAGGGCTTGTTTGTGCCGGGAGTCATCGCCGTCATGCTCGCCTACGTGAATGAAGAATGGGCCGGACGCGGTGTGGGACGCGCCATGTCGTCGTACGTTACGGGAACGGTGATCGGCGGTTTTCTAGGGCGCTTCATCTCGGGCGTGATCGCGACGCACTGGAACTGGCGGGCCGGCTTCGTGGTGCTAGCCGTTCTCGACCTGGCGGGCGCGGTGGTGGTGCGCGCCTGGCTTCCGCTGGCGAAGAATTTTGTGCGCGCCGAACATCTGCGGCAGGTTCTGGATCATGCCAGAGAACACCTGCGCAATCCTCGGCTGCTGGCCAATTTCGGCATGGGTGCGAGCGTGCTGTTTGCATTGGCGGGATGCTTTACCTATGCCAATTTCTACCTCGCCGCCGCGCCTTTCCACTTGAACGCGGCGGAGTTGGGCAGCATCTTTTTCGTGTATCTGGTCGGGGCTGTCATCACGCCGCAGTCGGGCCGATTTCTGGATCGCTTTGGTTTTCGTCACACGACGTTCGTCTACTGCACCATGATGATCGCGGGACTGCTCCTTACTCTGATCAAGTCGCTGCCCGCCGTGATCGCCGGCCTCGCAATTTTTTCTTCTGGCGTTTTCGTGGCGCAGGCCGCGGCCACAGTGCAGACGGGCGCCATTGCGGGACGCGCGCGCTCTTCAGCCGCCGGGCTCTACGTTTCTTTCTACTACTTGGGAGGCAGCGTGGGCGCGACGCTGACCGATTGGTTCTGGCGCTGGGCGGCGTGGCCCGGGTGTGTGCTTTTGCTGGGAGCAGTTTCCCTGGCCAGTTTGTGGCTGGCTCGCATGAGCAGCCGTCCGATGGACGAACTGGATTCGAGCGAGATCGAAGTCGTCGGTGATTGAAGCCTAGGGGACGTAGCTGGCCGTGTTCCGCGGAAACGCGGCGAGCGCTGTCTTTACGGCAAAACTAGCTGGTTACAGGATGTTGCGAGGCGGCAACTGGCAACAGCAACGGCTCTTCGGGAATGATGATCCATCCGAGTACGTAGGCTACCAAGCCGGGAAAGATTCCGCAGGCGAGCGTAATGAAGAACCAGAGGATGCGCACTAGCGAAGTGTCGAGATCGAGATACTGCGCCAGACCCGCGCAAACACCTGCAATCTTGCGGTCGGCGCGCGAGCGCATCAGTTTTTTCGGCGCGGGCGGAACTCCCACGACGTTGCCGCAGTGAGAGCAAAAACGGCCGTCCTCGGCGATGGCTTTGCCGCAAGCGTTGCAGTACATAGCTCTACCCCCTAACTTATGATACGACGACGGCGCCAGGAATGTTCCAGAAGGCGGCTTCTAGCTTCTAGCTTCTAGCTCGCGGCTTTTGGCTAAGGGTTAAGAGCTAATGGCCGAGAGCCAACCGCACTCCTCTACTCCCGATAAGCCTCTTTTAGCCTCTTTCGAGCTTTGTCGGCTTCGGCGTTGCCCGAATTGGCGGCAACTACGGCCTCATATTTCTTGACCGCCAGATCGCGGTGCTGAAGCTGATCGTACATTTCGCCGGCTCCGAGATTCGCTTTCTGCACCAATTCCGGATCGGCGCCCGCGACCTCGTTGACCTGCTCGTAAGCCGTCGCCGCCACTTCGTATTTCTTTTCACCGCGCAACAGGTCGCCCAGACCAATGGCGGCGATTTCATAATGCAGGCTGCCGTATTTTCCCTCGCGCCCGTTCTGCCACACCTGTCGATACAACGCTTCGGCGTCGGCATTCTTGTCCGCCGCGCGCAACAGATTCGCCTGTTCGAGCGGAAAAAGATAGTTGCGCGGAAAGCGCGGCGTGAGCGTGCCGGCAATCTGCAAAGCCTCATCGTAGCGGCGTTCGCGGCGCAGGAAGACCATGAGCACAACTCCCGCATCGACGCTGGTTTCGCCGTTGGCGTAGTAGGCATCGCTCAGATATTGCAGACCCTTCTTCTTGTCGCCGGTCAATCCCACCAGCGCGACGGCGACTTTCACTGCAAGCGGCAGGTTGCCCATTACGTAGTTATGGGCCCCGACGACCAGCTTGGCGTCGGCGTAATCGGGATCGAGCTCAAGAACCCGTTCGTGATCGTGCCTTGCTCCGACGGCATTGCGGAGCGCGGAAAACCAGGCGCGTTCGACCAGCGCCGTGTAGAGCGCGAACTGGCCGCGCGTAACGCCGCGCGCATACAACATATCGATGTTGTCTTCATTCCGCGACAGTTCGGCGTTTTCGAGCTTTTCGGCCTGCGCCACGAGTTTTTTGATGCGTTGCTTTTCAGCTGGATCGGCCGGTCGATGGGCGACTCCGATGAAGTTGTCGTTGGAGTAATCGCCCGTATTCATCGCGCCCATGCGATACAGCTCGCGCGTAAGAACCGCCGACAGCAGGTGATTCACGGCGAAGGGATCATTGGGATGGCGCCCCAGAATTTTCTCGTAATCCTGAACGGCGGCATCGAGGTCAAGATTGTAGTAGTGCTCGAATGCAGCCTGATTGAGCGGATCGGCAGGGCGAAACGGGGTCGAACTTGCAGCGTCTGCCGCCAGACAAAGCTGGGCGAGAAGCGGCAGGAGAATAACCGTCAGAGCAGAACGATGCCGGCAGAGAAAACAGAGCACGCTATCTCAGTTTAACCGATTGGCGGTTGCGTCGAGGACTCGTTTGGCCACGTCGTCATCTTCGGGAAAACGCTCCACCTCTTCGGGCAAACGTGCCGCGCAAACTAATCCTCCGGCGTCGGAGCAAATGCCCAACCGGCGTCGTATGCCATATCCAGCGGCTTACGCCATATAATGAAGCTGACTGAATCCCATTGTCTGAAACCCATGGTTCGTGATGGTTACTTTTATGGTGTGGGATGTGTGGTTGCCGCTGGCCTTGTCGCGTGGCTAGCGGCCTGGCCCTACGCTGCGCCTGTGGTGCTGCTGGCGGTGTTTTTTCTGTGGTTCTTTCGCGATCCCGAGCGCCAGATACCGACTACGCCTGGAGCCGTGGTTTCTCCCGGCGATGGTAAAGTGACCGATGTATCTTCGGTGACTCATGGCGGAACTCGGCTGAATCGGATCAGTATTTTTCTCAGCGTCTTCGATGTGCATGTAAACCGATCCCCGATCGCTGGCGTCATTCGCGATGTGCGTTATCAGCGTGGCAAGTTTCTCAATGCGATGAGCACGAATTCCGCGGAAGAAAACGAACAGAACATCGTCACAGTGGAAGACGATGGACGCACCGTGATCTTCAAGCAGATCGCCGGGCTGATCGCGCGCCGTATCGTTTTCAATTTCAAAGTTGGAGATCATGTCGACTGCGGCCAGCGCGTCGGGCTGATCAAGTTTGGTTCGCGCGTGGATGTTTTGTTCGATCGCGATGCCGCGATTCAGGTCAAACCCGGCGACCACGTTAAGGGCGGAGCGACAATACTCGCTGTGCTGCCGGTGAGGCAGCCAGATGCACAGACGGTTTCCGCCGGTGCAGCGCTGGTTCGGGAGGGTCGTTAGTCGGAGATCGTTCGTCCGAAATCGTTAGTCGGAGGTCGTTAATCGGGAAATTGTTAGTCGGAGATCTGGCATGGAAGAGCTAACGCCGCGCCGCCGCGAATCCGATCGGACCCGCGGAAGATTCCGCAAGGGCATGTACATACTGCCGTCGTTATTCACGACCGCGAATATCGCGGCCGGGTTCTACGCGATTCTGCAGACCGTGCATGGCAGCTGGGCTGAACCGTGGCACATGGATTTTGCGGCCAAGGCGATTGGCTTTGCGGTTTTGTTCGATGGTCTCGATGGCCGCATTGCGCGCATGACCCATACCGACAGCGATTTCGGCAGAGAGCTCGATTCGCTGGCCGACGTGATTGCCTTCGGCGTCGCCCCGGCGCTGCTGGCGTGGATGTGGGGCTTTCATCTGTTGCCCCTGACCATGGCGGCCGAACTCCACCAGAAAATTACGGAATTGGGCTCGGTCGCCTGTTTCGCTTTTCTGATGGCGGGCGCGAGCCGCCTAGCGCGCTTCAATATTGCCAAGAATCCGCAACCATCGAATCCGGGTCGTCCTGGAAAGAGATACTTTGTGGGCATGCCGATTCCGGCCGGCGCGGGCGTGATTGCCGCCATGGTTCACTTTTCGTCAGGAATGCCGGTGAGTTCGTGGTGGACGGCCATGAGTTGGCTGATGATGGTCGTCGTGATCGGCTATTTGATGGTGAGCACGTGGCGTTTCTACAGTTTCAAGGACATCGACTTTCGCTCGCGCCGTCCCTTTCGGCTGATTGTGCTATTCGGCGTAGTCGGCGCGTCGATCTGGTTCTTTTCCCGTCCGGCGCTTTTCGTCATTGCAATTGTCTACATGGCTTCCGGCGTGCTGTGGCGGTTGCAGTGGATTTTCCGCCGCAAGACTCCGCCTGCACCTCCGGCATACCGGGAGGCATCTCAGACTCCATGAGTCCTGCTTCCAAAGCTCCCATCGCCAAATCCACTGGCTCGCAGAACGATCTGCGCGGCCTGAACCTTTACCGCGTGGCGATTATTGGCGCGGCGTCGCTCAAGGGCAAAGAAATCGCCGAAGTTCTGCGCGATCGCAATTTTCCCGCGGTCGATGTCCGTTTGCTCGACGACGAAGAGTCTCTCGGCCAACTGGAAGCGGTCGGCGATGAAATGAGCTTTGTACAGAGCATTCGTCCCGAGCAGTTCGAGCATGTGGACTTCGCCTTCTTTGCTTCCGATCAACGCTCCACACGCAACACCTGGCAAGTGGCCCGCGACCTGGGCGTTACGATCGTCGATCTCTCGTTCGCGCTGGAAGATGAACCTGGAACCTTGATCCGTTCGCCCTGGGTTGAGCGAGAGAAGTTTGAACGTGAAAGCAGCCAACTGATGACTGCTGAACTGGAGCCGCGGCCGGTAGTGGTGGCTCATCCTGCAGCCACGGTTCTGGCCATGCTCGCCCTGCGCAGCGCGAAGCTTGCAAGAATTGAACGCATGATCGCGACCGTCTTTGAGCCGGCGTCGGAGAACGGACAGAAGGCAATCGACGAACTGCAGGAACAGACGGTACATCTGCTTTCTTTCCAGGAGCTGACGAAGAACCTGTTCGACATCCAGGTCGCCTTTAATCTGTTGGCGCGCTACGGGCAGAAATCGAATTTATCGCTCGATCGGGTCGCGCAACGAATCCGGAAGCATTATCGACGGATTGCGGCAGCCGCACCGCAGCCCGCGCTCCAGGTTTTGCAGGCTCCGGTGTTTCACAGCTATGGGTTTTCTATTTATCTGGAGATGGCGACTCCGGTTGGGATCACGGAGTTTTCGCAGGCTTTGGCGGGGGAGCATGTTGTGTTCAGCGGCAATTCGAATTCCGGCATTTCAAATTCGGAAGACGCGCCTACCAGCGTGAGCGCTGCCGGCCGGGACGAAATTCTGGTTTCAGCCGCTCCCGATGAGAACAATAAAAACGGTGTGTGGCTTTGGGCGACGACCGATAATTTGCGCGTAGCCGCTCTGAATGCGGTGGAATGCGCCGAAACCATGACTGCATCGCGCCCGCGGGGTCAGATTCAATGAAGCGGGCTGCGTTTTGCCGCAGAATCGCCGCCACGCTGGCATTGGGAGTTGGTCTGGCCGCGAGCGGTTGCGGCTACCACACCGCCGGAAATACGGTCGCGCTGCCGCAGAATGTTCATACCATCGCGATTCCCGGCTTCGTCAGCCGCAGCCCGTCGTTTGGCATCGAACGGCTTCTGACCGACGCTGTGGTGCGCGAGTTCGATGCCCGGACCCAGTATCATGTGGTGCACGACGCCAACAGCGACGCAGACGCAGTGTTGAAGGCGACGGTTCTATCGGCAACGGCGAACCCACTGGCCTACGATTCGCAAACCGGGCGCGCGGTGAGCGCTTTGATTACCGTAAACATCCAGGTAACCCTCACCGGGCGCGAGGGTAAGGTGTTCTTTGAGAATCCCTCGTATCTTTTTCACGAGCAGTATGAAATCTCGAGTGATCTGCACAGTTTTTTTCAGGAAGATTCTCCGGCGGTCGATCGCTTGTCGCGCGATTTCGCGCATACCTTGGTCGCGAATATCCTGGAGGCTTACTGATGTTACCGGGTGAGGGCCTGTTGATGCCGGAGAAATGTTGATGCGCGCCTTCAGCCAGACCGATCGTTTCTTCTCCGAACTGGAGTCGCACAAGCTCAAGCCGGCTTATGTGCTGGTGGGAGATGAAGCGTTTTTTCGCAAGCGCTGCCGCGACGCGATTCTTGAGCACCTGGTCGCGCTGGAAGCGCGCGATTTTGGTCTGTTTGAGCTCGACCTGGGCGAGACTTCCCTCAACGAAGTTCTGGATCGCGC
Organism: Terriglobales bacterium; assembly: GCA_030038475.1. GTDB lineage: Bacteria > Acidobacteriota > Terriglobia > Terriglobales > Acidobacteriaceae > Acidiflorens. Next base: position 11,914 of record JASHOU010000184.1, read on the forward strand.
CCGCACTCCTTCGCTGATGGCGCCGTTTCAGGTGTTTTTCGTGCGCGGCGTGAAGACCTTGTTTGGCCGCGGCTCCAACGAAGAGAAGATTGCCGCCATCGCGGAGTATTGCAAAGATCCCAATCCGGATGCGCTCCTCGTTTTTGTCGCCGATCACATCAGCATTCCTGCCGACGCCCGCCGCATGGAGATGACCGACAAAGACCGCTATCAGAAGATCCGCGAAGAACTAGGCCCATTTTGCGGCATTGTCGAGCTGTGCCGCGTGGAAGAAGGCGAAGCTGTCCGCTGGATTGGCGAGTACTGCGCTGCGCGCGAAATCAAGATGGACGCGGACGGCGCCCGCGAACTGGTCGATGCGCTCGGCGGCGACATGATGATGGTGTCGAACGAACTGGAGAAGCTGATTCTCTATGTCGGCGAAAAGAAAAAAATCACCCTCGGCGACGTTGAGACCATGGTGCTCGCGGCTAAGCAACGTTCGCTCTACGAACTCACCGACGCCATTTCGTCGAAAGACCGCGTGCGCGCCCTGCAAATTCTCGACGCGCTGCTTTCGACCGGAGACGGCGAAGAAGCCGCCATCGGCCATCTCTATATGCTGGCCAAAACTTTTCGGCAGATGCTGGTGATTCTGGAGCGCAATGTGCGCGACCAGCGCATGTTATGGGCGGCGTTGTGGCAGGGGTTTCGCGTGCCGCCGTTTGCAGCCGAGGATATCATCCGGCAGGCGCGGCGCTACAAATCGAAGCGCGAACTGACGCGCGCCATCCGCTTAGTGGCGAAGGCCGATCTGGCGCTGCGATCGAATCCTCCCGGCAAGCGGCTGGTGCTCGAAAAGCTGGTTCTGGATCTTGCCAGCGAGCCTAAGCCCGAAACCGCGAGCGGATGGCTGCAAGAAGAATTGCCGGTGTAATTCGGGACTAGGATATGGCTTCAGGTGCCACTGCGCATCAGCAACTTTAAATTAAGCAAGAATGTATTTAGACACTTTCAGAGAATCGGCAGGAATTCAGACCAGACCTGCATTTATTGGAATTTCGGGCCGACGAGAGTGGTCCGATCTAGTTTTTGTCCCGCGCTTCTATGCAGAGTGCCGCTGATATTGCAGTTCCAAGCTCTGCATCTGGTCTTTGAGGCGCAGCTTCAGCTTCTTCAGCCGCACTTCCTCTAATTTTTCGTCATCGGTGAGATATCGCTTCTGAGTGAGGGAATCCAGCCTTTGGGAGTATTGCGAATGCTCCTGAACCAGTCGCTGGAACTCGTTGTGACCGGCCAGGAGTTGCTCTCTTGGAGTCAGCATCCTTGCTAGACCTCCTGCAGTTTGTTACTGCACGATTAAAAAGTAGCACAGGGAGCTTTCGGGTTCAATGAGATTTCGGCGAGCAGATTCCCACAAACGCACCAAACCGGATTGGGATGCAAAACTGCACCCAAAGCAGTGCAGAACCTTGCGGTTTTGCAGCCTAGATCCAGCCAAGATCAGCCATCGAAACGCAGTGTATAGAGAATGGCATCTTCGGGTGGGTCGCGGTAATAGTCGCCACGCCGGCCAATTTGGCGAAAACCGTGTCTTTCGTACAGCCGGCGGGCCGGCAGATTCGTCTCGCGGACTTCTAGAAGAATCGCCGAGGATGATTCGACCCGGGCGCGGCGAATCAATTCGCCCAGTAGTGCGCTAGCGATGCCGCGACGGAGGAATCCGGCTGCGACTGCGATGTTCTCGATCTCCCACTCACCGGCAATTGAGTGCGCGCAGAGAAATCCGCAGAGTTGACCCGCTTGCTCGGCGAGCAGAACGGCTCCGCCAGCCACGCGTTTGTGGTAATGCTCAACGGTCCAGTGGGCTGCGGCGGGTACCTGCTGCTCCAACGCAATCAGCCCGGGCACGTCATTCAACCCAGCGGAGCGGATGGTTACGGGCACGTAGAGTCACCGCACCGGCTTCGAGAAAATTTCCGCATCGCTGCGGCGGATGTAGTTGGCTTCCAGTTCTTCGGGACGAAGCGTCTCATTCCGCTGCAAACGCTCCCAACCGAGACGCACTAACACTCCGCTATCGGGGTACGGGATGAGCTCGACCGAAATCTTAACGGCTCGAAGACTCTCGGCCAGCGCGGCGTTGGGTGTCACGACTGACTTAAACGCCATTCCGGGACTCTGCGCTTCGGCAATCAATTCCTCCCGGCTCGCCAGGCGTTCGCTGAGCATGCGAGCTTCGGGACCGGTGGCCGGTCCGTCGGACTCGCGAGGGTCGTAATCGCAGACGTAGACATCGCCACGTCCCGCATCGAGTGCGGCAAGCACGCGGCCGCGAGCTGCGGCACCACGCGCAACGGCTTGCAATAATGAGATGGCGACGATTGGCTTCTGCAGTGCCTCGGCCAGAGCTTTGACAGCGGAGAGACCGACACGCAGGCCGGTGAAGGAACCGGGACCGGATACCACGGCAAACGCTCCGAGATCGCGCTTGCTGAGCGCGTGCTTTTTCAACAGTGCGGCGATTTGCGGTACCAACTGCGCCGAAAACATGCCTGCGGTGAGCGCAGCGACTTCGAGAATCTCGACCTCACTATGGCCAGGCGCTGCACGCGCCAGTGCGATGCTGCCGTGGGCGCCGGAAGTGTCGATGGCGAGGAGGAATTGAGACATTTGTAATTTGTAATTGGTAATTTGTAATTGGAAATCCCGAACATCCCCCAAACCGGGTTACCAATTACAAATTACAAATCACCAACTACAAATTTGAATGCCCGCCGTCATCCACCAACTCCAGCAGAACTCCCCCGGCGCTCTGCGGATGCACAAAGACATAACGATGGCCGCCCGCTCCGGTTTTGATTTCATTCGATACCAGGCGCACGCCATTGCTCTTTAATTTTGCAACGACCGCAGGCAGGTCGGGCACGCGCATGCAAATGTGGTGCAAACCTGCTCCACGTTTGGCGATGAACTTGGCGACGGTTGAATCGTCTGAGGTCGCTTCCATCAATTCCAGGCGGCTTTCGCCCACCGGCACCATGACCACGCGCACTTTTTCTTGCTCCACAATCTCTTCCGCAGAAATGCTCAGGCCGAGTTTTTCGTAAATGGATTTGGCCGCGGCCAGCGACTTCACTGCGATACCGAGATGATCGATGCTGAATTCCATTTCCATGAGCGCATCCCTCCGTCGAATCTATGCGCATTCTGCGCCGCGCACAATTTCCTCCACCAGTGAATACGGATCACGCTTGTGCTCGGCGATCTCGGCGGCATATCGCGCGAGCGTGCCGCTGTCCACGCGGGAGCGCGCTTTCTCGAGCATGGCGTCGCGCAGCATCTCGATCAGCCGCTCCTGCCAGTTCTCGACGTTTTTCTTGAAGACCAGATTCTCTTTCTCCAGATACGCCTCGTAGTCTGCAATTGCCTGCGCCAATTCCTTGGTTCCGACGCCCTCGCTCGCAACCGTCTTGACGATTGGAGGAACCCAGCGGTCGTTGCCCTTTATAAGCTTTCGCGTGGCCAGCGATTGCAGGGCGCGAATCTCGCGCTCCACGCGCTCTGCGCCCTCGCGGTCGCTTTTGTTGATGACGAAGATGTCGGCGATTTCCATGATGCCGGCTTTGATGGTCTGCACGTCGTCTCCCATGCCTGGCACCAAGATCACTACCGTGACGTCGGCGAGGCGCACAATATCGATCTCATCCTGGCCGACGCCCACGGTTTCGATCAGAATCAGGTCACGGCCCGAAGCATCGAGAACCGTGGTCGCATCGGCCGTGGCGCGCGCCAACCCGCCGAGCGATCCACGCGTGGCCATGCTTCGGATGTAAATCCCCGGATCGCCGAAGTGATCCTGCATGCGGATGCGATCGCCGAGTATGGCTCCGCCGGTGTAGGGGCTGGTGGGATCGACCGCAACGATGCCGATAGTCTTTTTTTCCCCCCGATAGCGCTTGGCGAGTTGATCGACCAGGGTGCTCTTGCCCGCTCCGGGCGCGCCGGTAAGGCCAATCACGCGCGCGTGGCCGGTGTGCGGGAAGAGCGCCTTGAGCAGATCGCGCCATCCGTCCGCGCGATTCTCGACGATAGAGATCGCGCGAGCCAGCGCGCGCGGGTCGCCGGAGCGAAGACGATCGACGAAGGTTTTACTCACGGGAGTCAACCACGATAGTGTAACAACCGACCCCCGATCTACGATGCCTCGGCATTCAACGCCCAATCGCCTTCGGGTGTTTGGGCTGGTACAAGCCGATCTTCCCTCCGCCGGGAAGCGTGAGCGTGGTCACGCTGCCCCAGCGTTCTTCGTGCACCGCACCACATTTCACCTTCTTTTCCTTGAGCCATGCCATCGTCGCCTTCAGGTCGTCGCACATGAAGTAGAGTTCGTGCGTATCGTTCTTCTCGGCTGGATGAAACGCGGCTTCGGAGGGCGGCAGCGCAAAGATAAGCCAGCTGTGACCGGCATCGACGGCGGGGAACTTGAGCACGTCGCGAAAGAAATTGCGGTCCGCGTCGGCGTCTCTGCTATAGACAATGATATGGGCTCCGTTGATCATCACAGATCCTTTCTTGTCGCAGCGAAGTGGCGAGAATGCTAGTCCGTCCGAATGTTAGTCTGCCACAGCCTGTCGAACAACATACTCTTGACCTGTGCCAGTCCACTGCCGCGATAAACGACTGCGAAACAGGGCCGTCTAATAGCATTGTGCAACTGAATTGTTCGTGGTGACTGAGTCGTTTTTTGCCGGCTGAACCAGGAGGGCGACATGAGGTGGATTGACGTCTGGGTTCGCTTTGCAATTGTCATCGGCGTTCTGGCCTGTGCGCCGATCCTTCCAGCACATAGCACGGCAGCGGCCCAGAGCACGGGAGTTCCGCAAGATGCGAACTCAGCGGTTTCGCGCTCGGCAGCTGGCCCGGCTGTCGACATCCACATCGAGGACGTCGAGCGTTTCTATAAGGTTTATGACGTTGCCGGCGGACATCCAACCGCCGATCAACTGCAGCACGACTATCTCGATCCCGGCTCGGATGGGCTTCACCACCTCGCTCAAGCGCGAAGAGTTACTGGGGTCGCAATCGCCAAAACTCTGGCCGAACATCCCGAGATTTATTCGGACGCCAAGCGTTGCATGGCCGTCTTACCGGAGGTGCGCCTGCGCCTGGAAGTCTTGCTCCGCAAATTGGCCGACCTGTATCCCGAGGCAAAATTTCCGCCCATAACGATCGCTGTCAGCCGGGGAAAACCCGTGGCTATCGGGAGTCCTGATTTCGGCGTTCAAATCGGCCTCGAGGCGCTTTGTGCGGTGAAGTGGGCGGACCCCAACGTTGAGAATCGCTTTGTTCGAATCATCGTCCACGAGTATGCCCACGTTCAACAGGCGCAAGCGCTTGTCGATAACGAGCATCCCACGGTGCTGGAGCGATCGCTGGTCGAAGGCGCCGCCGAATTCACGACCGAACTGATTTACGGCGAGCCAGCAGAGGTGGATGAGCCCCCATTCAAAGAAAGAACGGAAGGCCACGAGAAGGGAATCGAGACCGCTTTCGCCGGCGACGAAAATAAGACGGAACTTTCCGCCTGGGTCGACAACAGCACGATGGAAAAACCCGGCGACCTCGGCTACTGGGTCGGATATCGCATCGTCAAATCTTATTATCAGCACGCGACCGATAAGCGCCAGGCTGTCCGCGAAATCCTGCAAATGACCGATCCGAAGGCCTTTCTGGCGAAGAGCGGGTGGTATCCCGGCATTCGGTTGCAATAGAGCGAACGCGGGCTCAATCTTTCAGCAGTTGTCTTGCAATTACCAGGCGCTGAATTTCGCTCGTGCCTTCGCCTATCGTGCACAGCTTCACGTCGCGATAGAACTTCTCCGCAGGATAGTCTTTGATGAAGCCATATCCGCCGTGGATTTGCACGCCCTCGTTGGCGCACTTGACGGCCACTTCGCTAGCGTAGAGCTTGGCCATCGACGATTCGAGCGTGGTCTTCATGCCCGCGTCTTTCATGGCGGCGGCGCGCAGGGTCAGCAGTTTTGCGGCTTCGATTTCGGTCGCCATGTCTGCCAGCTTCCACTGGATCGCCTGAAATTCTGAGATCGGCTTGCCGAATTGTTGCCGCTCCTTCGAATATTTCAGCGCCGCGCCGTACGCCCCTTCGGCCATGCCCAGCGAGAGCGCGGCAATCGAAATTCGGCCGCCGTCGAGAGTCCGCATGGCGTCGCGAAATCCGTTCCCTTCCCCGCCCAGCAGATTTTCAGCAGGCACAAAGCAGTCTTCGAAGATGAGTTCCGCCGTGTCGCTGGCGCGCAAGCCGAGTTTGTTTTCTTTTTTCCCGGCGCGGAATCCTTTCGTATCTTTCTCCACGATGAAAGCCGAAAGCCCATGCGTGTGCGCGGCACGGTCGGTCACCGCCAGCACCACGGCCACATCGGCATAGTGGCCATTGGTGATAAAGGTCTTGGTGCCGTTGAGCACCCATCCACCCTTGGCGCGCGTAGCAATCATGCGCGCACTGCCCGCGTCCGATCCTGAAGATGGCTCGGTTAATCCCCAGGCACCGAGAAATTCTCCTGTGGCGAGCCTTGGCACATACTTTTTTTTCTGCGCCTCGTTTCCGGCCACGTAGATGTGATTGGTACAAAGCGAGGTGTGCGCGGCCACGATGATGCCGATCGACCCATCCACGCGAGAGAGTTCAGCGATGGCGGTGACGTATTCGACGTAGCCCATGCCGGCGCCACCATATTCGGCGGGAAAAATCACGCCCAGCAAGCCGAGTTTGCCCAGTTCTTTGATCGTCGCGAGCGGAAATTCGCTCGCCTCGTCCCATTTCATGACGTTGGGCGCGATCTCGCGCTCGGCAAACTCGCGTACGCTCTTCTTGAGTTGCAACTGCTCTTCGTTTAGCTGAAAGTCCAAGAATCCTCCACCGGATATTCCCGTCTGCGCGTCCGGATGACAAGGGGGTGAGGTGATTGGATGCCGCGCGGAAATGGCGCAAAAACTGGCGCCCAAATTTTTATTCAGACCTTTTTTATTTAAGCACGGCAAACCACAATCAATGAAATTCTCGTACCGACCGGTTGGGTTGGGAAGCGCCAAAAGTCGTACGCCCTTTAGGTGAGGCGACTCATGCAGACAAAAATCGCGGCAGCAAACGAGGATAGAACACTATGACGCAGTCTTTTTCGGGCCGGTCCCAAAGATCTTCCGCGCCATCCATACCGGCGCCACGAACACGTGCGTGGGATTGGTCAAGAATGCGGGCTTGTTGCCTTCGATCCAGTGGCCGATCCAGGCGAGCGCGAATGCGCTTGGGATGAGCAGCAGTGCCAGCACCCAGTGCCACCAGACGACGATCACCGAGGAAAAACCAACGGGGATGGCAATCATGTGCAAGGCGCGGTTCACGGGATGATTGTGCGCGCCATCGTAGTGGGAATAGAGTCCCATATCTGCGGCCCGAAAGGGCTTCGTGACCCAAGAATTATACCCCGCTTTAGCCATTGAAACGTCCAAGATAGAAGTAGCACTACTAGAAATGGTGTTGGAGGTTTCATTACTTCTCCCGGAACCAAATCCGGGGTATACTCGTTTCCGTATCGGAGTTCTGGGTTCTCGATTTCCCCTCGACAACCTGAGGCTGACGTTGCCCTGTCGTGGGACCGACGCGCGCGCTCCCTCACAGGCGCTCCGAACCCCGGGCAATCCCAATGGATGAGCGCGACCGCAGGGGCAAAGATTCCGATAGCCCGACGATGCCGGGCAAACGCTCGCCTTCGGACGTCGTCGGTGCCGGTGCGCTGACTCCTCCGCCGCTTTCGCACATGCCCGATTCGGGCGCGACCCTGCCGCACGGGACGGCGATTCCGGGTGTGTCGCCCGCTCTACCTTACGTGCGTTCAGGTATTCCATCGCGACCATCTCCATCAATACCATCTCCATCAACGCCATCGGCTGACAGCATCGCCGCTTTTCAGGGTCTGCACGCCGGTGTGCTCTTCGGTGGCCGCTACGAAATTCTGGGCGTACTTGGGCAAGGGGGGATGGGCGCGGTGTACAAGGCACGCGACCGCGAACTCGATCGCCTGATTGCGCTTAAAGTCATCCGGCCTGAATTGGCGACCGATCCTGCGATTCTGCAACGCTTCAAGCAGGAACTGATTCTCTCCCGCAACATCACACACAAGAACGTAGTCCGCATCTACGATCTGGGCGAGGCTGAGGGCGTGCGTTTTATCAGCATGGAGTACGTCGACGGCGAAGACCTGCGCACCATTCTGCGCAGAGCGGGAAAGTTGCCGCCGCGGGAAGCCATTGCAATCATCGAACAGGTCTGCCGCGCGCTCGATGCGGCTCACTCCGAAGGCGTGATCCATCGTGATCTGAAGCCGCAGAACATCATGCGCGATCAACATGGCCGCATCGTAGTCATGGATTTCGGCCTGGCACGCTCTCTAGGAGAATCGGGCCTGACGCAGACTGGAGCGCTGGTCGGCACGCTGGAGTATATGTCGCCTGAGCAAGCGCTGGGCAGTCAACTCGACCAACGCTCCGACATTTTCAGTGTGGGCCTGATCTTCTTTGAGCTGCTCACGGGCAAGGCTCCGTACAAAGCCGATACAGCCATCGCCAGCCTGATGAAGCGCACCCGCGAAGAGGCGCAGTCCGCTTCCGACATCGACTCCTCGGTTCCCAAATCCTTGAGCGCCATCGTCAGCCGCTGCCTGGAACGCGAACCCGCCAACCGTTACCACTCCGCCGTCGAACTGTTGCAGCAATTGACGACCTGGGAGGCCAACCCCAACATCAGCGTGGACTCCCTCTCTGCAATGATCGCCCATCCCATCGTGCGCCGTTCGCGCTTCAGCCTCGATCTGCCGGGGAAGAGCTGGATGTGGATCGCCGGCGCAGTGCTGGTAATCGCGCTCGCAACCTTTGCCGGACGCACGCTGCTGAATCGCTCGGGAACCTCGACTGGAGAGATCGCTCAAGGCATCCCGCCCCTGACCCAGGGAAAATATGTCGCCATCATGCCGCTGAAACTGGTTGGCGACCAGAAAGTGTTGGGTTACGTAGCCGACGGCATTCAGGAAGCTCTGGCTGCCAAACTGTTTCAGTTGCAGGAAGTTCATCTGGCCTCCGCCGATGCGGTCGAGAAGGAGGCTGCCAAAGATCTTCCACTCGCCAAAATGGCCCGCGAACTGGGCGTCAATCTGGTTTTGCAGGGTATGGTGCAGGGCAATAGCGACCGCGTGCGCGTCACCATGAGTCTGGACAATGCCAGCACTGGCAAGCGCGTCTGGAGCGACGAGTTCCAGGGAGCTCCGGGTGACGTGCTCGCGCTGGAAGATCAGATCTATGGCAACGTGAGCACGGCTCTTGCTCTCAAGCCGACCGACGAAGAACAGGCCCGGGTCGGCTCGCATCCGACGGAGAACGTGAAGGCCTACGATCTCTATCTGCAAGGAAGAAACACGCTGCGCAACGGTCACAACCAGGATGCGTACCGCCAGGCGGTCGGTCTGTTCGAGCAAGCCATCGACAAAGACCCCAACTTCGCGCTCGCCTACACCGGACTCGCCGATTCCAGTATTCACATGTATGGAGAAACCAAGGAGGGCATCTGGGCGCAAAAAGCTACTCTGGCTGCGGAGCAGGCGGAGCGGCTGTCCGCCAATCTGCCTGAAGTTCACATGTCGCTGGGCAGTGTGTACTCCACCACCGGGAAGAACACGGAGGCTGTCACCGAGCTGAAAAAAGCTCTGGCGCTGGCGCCGAACTCGGACGAAGCTTATCGCGATCTGGGCGACGCTTACAGCCGCAGCGGCCAAAGTCAGGAGGCCATCGCCGCCTACCAGAAAGCCATTGCCGCGAATGCCTACAACTGGTTGAATCACATTTCGCTCGGAAAGGCGTATCTGGAGCTCGGTGATTCGGCCAAAGCGCTTCCGGAGTTTCAGAAAGTTACGGAGATTGCCCCCGACAATCCCCTCGGCTACGCCGACATCGGCTCTTTGTATCTGCGCGAAGGCAAGTGGAGCGAGTCGATTCCGCAATTTCAGAAGGCGCTGGCCATCGCCCCCGATGCCGATTCGTACTCTAATATCGGCACCGCATATTTCTTCATGAAAAACTACGACCAGGCCACTGCCATGTATGAGAAGGCGGTCCAGATGACTCCGAACGATGAAGTGCTGCTCGGCAATCTGGGTGATGCTTATCGCTGGTCAGGACATTCCGATCAGGCGGCAACGGCCTACGGCAAAGCCATCGCGCTGGCCTTCCAGGAGCTACAGGTGAATCCAAGGTCGGCTGCGATTATGGGGGACCTGGGCCTACTCTATGCCAAGAAGGGTGATGCCGCGAACGCACAGCAGTATATAAATCAAGCCCGCGCTATCAAGCCTAATGACCTGCAACTGTTGTATTCGGAAGTGACGATCGAGACGCTGATCGGGAAACCGGAGGAAGCCTTGAAGTCGTTGCGGCTGGCGCTGGAGAAGGGCTACGCGGCACAGGAAGCCTGGAACGATCCTGAGTTGCAGAAGCTCCAGGCCCTGCCACAGTTTTCACAACTGGTAAAAGAGTTCACCAAGAACAACCACTAAGCCTGCCAGCCGCGTCTCCACATTTTTCGACGCGAAACCAGCGCGACGAGACCGGTCGCCAGCAGAGCCACTGTGCCAGGCTCCGGTACGGTACCCATGCTTGCATGTGCAGTAAAGGAAATCGGGCTGCCGTTGGGACCCACCCAGCACCCACCCTTACAGGTGAACTGCATCTCAAAGCTCTGCCCATTCGCAATTCCGTGGTCCGCCCACTCCGCTTTGCCCTTGACGCCGGAGAGCAAAATTTCTACTTCACCGTTCTTAAGGGTCTCAGTCTTGCAGCTCATGAAAAGATTCGAGTGGCACGAGATATCGGCAGCCGGTATCCCGGACTCAACCAACTTCAGCGAGGACCAGTTTTTTCCGCTCTCGTTGGTGAAAAACAAGTCGCCCGATCCACCCGCAGGTACGCTGAAACTGAAATTCAACCCAACGCCCACACAACTCGGACACTTGCCTTGAACAATCTCGGCACCGCCGCCCTTGATGATGATTTTAGGGTCCATGCTGTCGGCAAACACCATCGCCGAGCCCAATACCACGAGCAAAACTACAGCACATATCTGAGAGAGTTTCATTTGATTTTCCTGTTCACCAAAGGAATTCCAGCTGGGCATTCCCCTCCCAGCTTTTGGGGAGTGGGGCGAGCGTAGCTCGTTTGATAACTGCGGTCAAGCAGAAACGGCATTTTTCGCAGGAAACTTCAAGCTGACATGCAAACTATTGCGCAAATGCTTTGAATTGTGCAATGGGATGCACTTTCAGCAGGCAAACCGTACCCATATCGCATTTCAGACAAAAAAAGCCGGAGCTCGAAAGCTCCGGCTGTCCAGTTGGGTGTGCCCGGATAAAAAAGCTAGAAATTCGAAGCGCAGTCGCTGCTTCCAGCCCCGGAGATGCGGTTCCCGACGAGGCTCAAACAGATTTCTGCTCAGGCTCAGACTTCTACCTACGCACTGCGTCGCGGCCGTACTGTCAAGTCCCGAACTTGCGCCAGAATGCTGGACATCTGCATCCCGTTGAGCTGGGAAACATACGGCAATACTTCGGCCACAAACGGATCTTCCATCAGTTCGCGCACCTCCTCCTGTCGGTTGCGTTCCCCGCCGGAGAGCAGATCCGGAACACTTACAGCCAACGCTTTCGCCAGCCGCTCCAGGGAAGACAGAGTGGGAGTCGCTTTCTCATTTTCGATTTTCGACACGTAGGTGCGCGGTACGGACATGCGCAGCGCCAGCTGCCGCTGGCTTAGACCGTTGCGCAGCCGCAGCGACCGGATCGAGTGTGCCAGCCTGAGTTGCCCGTGTCCGTTCGAATCGACGGTCGCAGGCAAAGCGACTGGCCCGGGAGTCATTGCGGCAATCTCCGCTACATCCTCATCTAGTGACAGACGACAACGCCGGCAAAGACTGTTTGATGTGCGGAATTGCACTAGTAGACAGTGGTCGCACCGTACAACTTCCCGTGAGTCTACGGGAGCTAATGTGGTAGCCATTTAGGTTTTGGGAGTGCCAGAGCGGGGGCTACTCTCAAAGCCAACTATCGCGTAATCTGCGGGATTGAGGCTGTGAAAGTCAAGACAAAAAGCACACGAAAACAGAACGCTGCCGGAACAATGCCATAATCAACAGGAAGAAATCGCAAAAAACAAGGACAAACCATGAACCAACGCGATGCGGCCTGGTGTTTACTAACTGAGTTCACCCGATCGGAAAGTCTTCGCAAACATGCCCTCGCCGTCGAGGCTTGCATGCGCGCTTACGCTCGCAAAGCCGGAGCTGACGAAGAATTGTGGGGAACCGTCGGCCTTCTCCATGACTTCGATTACGAAAAATATCCGAGCGCGAGCGAGCATCCGTTCAAAGGCTCCGAGATTCTGAAAGAGCGCGGCTATTCCGAGGAAGTACGGCGGGCCATCCTGTCGCACGCCGAGTATTCCGGCGTGGCGCGCATCACGCCGATAGAAAAAACTCTTTTCGCCTGCGACGAACTCGCCGGATTCATCACCGCATGCGCTCTGGTCAAGCCGGGGAAATCGCTGGCCGAAGTCGAAGCGCCATCCGTGCGAAAGAAAATGAAGGACAAGGCCTTTGCCCGCAGCGTTCACCGCGAAGACATCATCAATGGCGCCGCCGATCTCGACCTGGATCTCGAAGAGCACATCGCTTTCTGCATCGAGGCCATGAAGGCGATCGCGCGCGAATTGGGACTGGACGGGTCGGCGGCCAAGTCCGCATCTTGAAGGCTTGCGCAGCAAATTCGTGGGAGGTTTATCTATTTCTTAGTTTTCTTTTTCGCCTGCTGCCCTGTGAGACCAAAGATCTGCAATTGTTGGTTGCTGGCCACAAATACCTGTCCGTTGGCCACCACCGGAATCAGGTTCGCATTGCCGGTCACGTTTGGCCATGAGCCCGCAGCCACGCTGTACAACGGCGTCAATTTGCTTCCACCCGCGTCGGGATTAAATGCAAACAAGGTAATGTTCGTGTTTTTGCTCGTAGGACGCGCGAGTGCCCAGATGATGGGATTGGCAGTGCCGTTCGACGAAACCGTGGTGAAGAACCCCGGGTCCTGCACACTGTTGCCCGTGGACGTGCTGATCGCAACCTGCGTCAGCGCTGCCGTCGGCGATGTCTGCACCTTCCAGACGATCACTTTCGTGCCGCCGCTGCTCACCACTCGTCCTGCTCCGTCGGTCGGATCCACAAAATAAGACTCGCCGCACCAGCAGGGACCCACCGTGTAACTGCCCAGCACATTATTCGTGGTGGGCGAGTAACCGCCCAAGTCGTCTTCGTTCATCAGATACATGGTTTTATCTTTACCCGCCGCTACCGCCAGATGTGGTATCGATCCCGGCTGATCCGGCAGCACCAAAACACCGCCCGAGCCAAAATCCACGTCCCCCTTGTCGAGCGTAGCCTGGTTATCCGGAGTAAACAGATCCAGCACAGTCGTCAGCGACGACGACATCTTGACCACGCTTTCCTGGATGTTGGTGATGCCATCGTAGCTGTCAGGGTCCGAGTTGGCAGTCACGAATAGAACGTTACCCTCATCATCGGTGGACGGTCCGTAGCCTGACATCCAGATCGACGAGAGAAAGAAACTGCCTTGATCGGTTGGCTGCAGGTCGAGGAGTTCGTTCGATGAAAATGGAGCGAGCGTTCCCGCCGTCCATCCCAGCAGCCAGCCCCGCGAAAGACTCGGAGCCAAATCGCAGAAGCTGCCAAAACCGGCATAGATGCCGCCATTTGCCAGCAACAATGCCGGCCTCTGGCGCTGGAAGGTTGCGTTGAAGTTAAAGGTCGTTCCATTGGTCAGCGTGTGCGACGCGCTCACCACCTGCGGAGTCACCTTGTCGGTCAAACTTCCCAGATCGAGAGCGTGCAGGGTATAGATCGGACCATTCGATCCCGGCTTGATCGTAGGCCCACTTGGACGTTGCGTGTAGGCCATCACGTACAAAGTGTTGCTGCTCGGGTCGATTACCGGCGTCGAAGTAATTCCCACATTCGGGCCATTGTTATTGCATCCCAACGGGTATACCACCGGCGGACCGAAATTAGCGCTCAGCAGAACCATTCCGTTGTGAACGTCAATGGCATATACGGTGTTGTTTTCCGTCGCCACATAAACCACATCGTGCGTGCCCTGATAATTTCCAGCCGTGATCAGCACTCCGGGAACTACCAGTGGCTGTGCGTCCACCTGGTCATCGAGGGTGACATTCTGCAGCAGACCGAAGGTCGAGGGCCCCACGTTGGCAGGAGTCAGCACCGACTCATTCTGATTCCAGCCGGTGCGGTAGTTATCGTAGTGATAGGTCGTGACCGCCACCTGCCCCGCCGCCATCAGCGCACTCGCGCCGATGAAAATCAAAACTGTAAATACAGCCGTGCCACCAATAGGGTTGTCTCGCGTGCGATGTTTTGGCATGTTCTGTTCCTAAGCGACATTAATCGATTTCGTCTTGCAGACGGTCGCTTGATTTGGCTTTCCACCGGCTGGTCGCTATGCGATTCCGATCCGATGCGAGGAAGGGGAGAAGCAACAAACTTCGCCGAGTCTACTGCATCCCGAGGGGGCTGTAAACAGCGATCTTCGGCTTCTCGCGACAAGTGCAGAAAAAGTTCATTCATGCGCAAGTCCTATCACTCGTAGGGTTTTGTCGCGATTTCCTGCGCAAGAATGGCCTTAAAACGATCTTAGTGACGAGCGCACTGCGCCTTCAGAATGTTGCGAAGAAGAAACGCCGCCTGAAGAAGGCGGCGTAGCAAATCTTTGCTGGCGGG
>JASHOU010000185.1 GCA_030038475.1 Terriglobales bacterium
TCTCGACGATCGCGGCGAAAATCAGATTGGCGATTCCCGCAAAGACTACCTGCCATGAGATGGCGCTGAAGGGCTCAACCGCGGCCGTCTGCCACTTTTTCGAAAGCACCGAACCGAGCGCCCAGCTGAACGATCCGCATGGCAAGGCGAGCGACCACCAGAGTTCGCGACGGCTGAGCGAGTTGGAGTGCCCCAGGGTAGAGCGGAGTTCGGGCCAGATGAGCACGATGACGCCGACGATTCCGAAGGCCAATCCGATTTTGCCGCTCTGCGAGATGTGATGATCGCCCAGCAGCAGGCTATCGAGCACCAGAAACCACAGCGGCGTAACCGCAACCAGCAGGGCGGCGAGCCCTGTGGGAACGATCTGCTCGGCGTAGGAGAGCGTGAGATTGCCGCCCATGAGAAGCAGAATGCCCACCGCCGCCAGTTGCGCCAGTTGACGCCAGGAGAACCGAATACGGCGGCCCGTCGCCGCGCAATATGCGAGCATGGCCACGCCAGCAATCAGGAAGCGTGTGGCACACATGACGGCGGGAGTAATCTGTTCCACGGCGATGCCAATGCCGAGATAGGTTGATCCCCAAAACAGGTACACGAGCCCGAAGGCAACGATAATCTTCCATCGGCTGGCGGAAGCGGCGGCGGTCATGAGATGAGGAGTGGGAAAAACTCAGAATATCAGAGCGGTGAGTGCTTCTCGCGACTCAGCGTGAGCTGGGTAAGGGCGATGTTGAAGTAACTAATACTGCAGGGGCCGCGTTGCAAAGACGGGGAAAAGCCCGTGGCACAGGAGCGGGGAAACGCGGCAAGCCGCGTCTCTACAGCGAAACCAAAGCCCCTAGTCGGCGTGCTGGCGATCGACCGACCAGATCTGGGCCGTATCTTTCTCCAGCGGATAAACGTGGACCATCCAGTTGAAGACGATGGGACGAAATTCTCCGCCGGCTGCATCGCATTCTGCCTGCGTGGTGATCGATCCCCTCAAGCCAAATTTGGGATTCGGCCCCAGCGACTCCAGCCGGCGGCCGACGGGAGCGCGGCAAAAATTCACGTGCTCATGCCATTGGGCAACGCTGAGCGGGATACGCTCGTTCAAATCGTCTTCGGTGAAGCGCTTTGGAGCGGTATACATCACGCCCACCAGATGATAGCCGTCACCAACTTTCTCGTAGAGTAGCGAAGTGGGATGCTCGGGATTGAACTTGAACGCCGCTTCGAAGCCGTAGCGGTAATTGGTGAAGTGATACATCTTCTGCGGTACTTCGGGATGAAAAATCTTGAAACCTTCATCGAGTGCGACGTGATAGTCCTTATATTGCTCCATCACACCGCGCGCGGCTTCCACGACTTTTTGAGCCCGCTCGGCGTCTCCCGGCTGCGGAGTGCGCAGCGCGGTCATTTTCATGTGCGGGCCCATATCCATGTGGTGGCCCTCCATGGAATGCATGGCGGGCATGCTGGCGTCGGGGTCTTCGCCGGAATTCTGGCCAGCCATCTGCGACATATCGTGCCCCGGCATGTTCATGCCCTTCATGTCCTGCGATGAGTTTTGCTGGGCGAAAGCGAGCGCACTGGCGAGCGCGAAAAACGTCAACAAAGTTTTCATAGAGGTTCCCCAAATCATAATGCGGTAATTGTAAAAACCCTGCCTGGTATTTGAAGTTTCGCACAGACGGTGAGTCGGATGGGACGTTACGGCGGTAATTTCGGGGTTTCTTTAGGGTCAAGAGACGAACTGAGCGATAGGAGTCTCGCCCGTCGAAGCGCCGGCTAAGCCGAGGACCACATACCCATCTCAGCGAGCACTTTGCCGGCCCCTTCGACTCCGGAGCGCACGCAATCCGGGACGCCGATGCCGTTATAGCCGTTGCCTGCGAGCGCCAAACCATGCAGGTTCTGCCGCAGCGATTCGATGCGCTGCAAACGTTCCAGGTGACCAACGGAATACTGCGCCATGGCGGAATTCCACTTATAGACACGCGCGAAAAGAGGTTCGGCATGAAGCGCAATAATCTGCCGTAATTCGGCGCGAACGATCTCGAGAATATCCGCTTCGCTCGATAACAGAATCCGCTCATCGCGCGCGCCGCCGAGAAAGCAGCGGATGATGGCACGATTTTCCAGCGCTCGGTGAGGAAATTTGTTGTGCACGAAGGTTGCGGCGAGCATGCGGCGACCGGCGCTGCGCGGCACCAGAAATCCGAAGCCCGGCGGAAGCGAGGCGCGGACTTTTTGGTCGTAACCGAGCGTGACGGTGACAGACGAGCTGTATTGAATTTCGCCCAGATCGCGAGCAAGATTTTCGTCGGCGGTTTGCAATACATCGGCAGCGGCGCGGGCCGGCAGGGCGATGATTACGGCGTCAAAATGGTCGGTGTTGTATCCGGCACAAACTGTCCAACCGTTATCCTGGCGGATCACCGAGAGCACGGGCGCGGACGTTTGTAATGAGTGCGCGTCGAGGCGCGCGACCAGGGCGTCAACCATCTGCTGCATTCCGTCTTTGAGTGATGTGAAAAGCGGGCGCGCTGGTGTCTTCAGTGCTGCCGGCATCTTTCTTCTCGCGGAAAGCATGGCGCGACCGAGGCTGCCATGCTTCGATTCCATCTCCGCAAAGCGCGGCAATACGGCGCGCACGCTTAACGCCGCCGCCTCGCCGCCGTAAACTCCGGAAAGCAGCGGATCGGCCAACAGGTCGACCATTTCGGTACCGTAGTGGCGTTCCACCATGCGGGCGACGGTTTCATCGTCATCGGCTTTGTTCGGCGGATGAAACCATTCCGCAGCCATGCGCATTTTTGTTCGCCACGAAAAAAGCGACGAGAAGACCGTGGGCATGATTTTTGTTGGAACCATGAACATGAGCCCGTCAGGCATGGCCACCAGCTTTCCCTTGGCCAAAATGTAGGTCTTGCGCTCCGCGTCGTTCGAGCCGATAAGTTGGTCGCCCAGGCCGATCTTGCGGCAGAGCTCGGCAGCCCAGGGCTTCTCGGTGAGAAAGGAATCGGGGCCGGCCTCGACGATGCAGCCATCGATGCGATCGGTGACGAGCACACCACCCAGGCGCGAAGTGGATTCGAACAAAACGTACTGGACCGGCGTTCCCGACTGGCGCTTTTCTTCGAGCGTGTACGCGGCCGAAAGACCGGAGATTCCGCCGCCGACGATGGCAATGCGTTTCATGAAAGAAGCTGCGAGCTACGAGCCGCGGGCTTCGAGCTTCGAAAAACCAAATTCGCTCGTCACTGTTAGCTCGACGCTCTTGGCTTTTGGCTCTCGGCCCTTAGCTAAAGGCCAAGCGCTTACAGGCGACTGTCTACTACCGCCGCCAGGGCTGCAGTGAGCGTCTTCGATCCATTCAACGACTCGGCTCGCCACAGATGCATGCCTTCCTTTTCTGCGAACTGTTTGAAGGCTATGTCTATATCGTAAAGGACCTCGACGTGATCGCAGAGAAACCCTATGGGCTGCAAAAAGACGCCGCGATATCCCTTTGATTTCGAGTCTGTGATCGTTGCCTCTACGGTTGGGCCGTTCCACACGCCGCCCGACATGCCCTGGCTCTGGAAGGCAAAAGTCCAATCCTCGGGTGCAAGGCCTGCTTGCTTCGCTACCAGGTCGGCCGTTTCTTTAGCTTGTCTTTCATAGGGATCGCCGTCAGTGATGGTGCGCTGCGGGACGCTGTGCGCGGTGAAGATCACCGGAAGTTTCGCTCCATTCTCAGCGCAGGCCTTCTCCCAACCGGAGCGCAGCTTCTCGGCGAACGCCTTTGCGAGCAAAGGCTGATCGTGCCACTCGTCGACAAAATCCATTGCGAACGGGAGACTTCCGCCGGCAGTGACCGCGGAGCGATAAAGCCCAACGCTGGTGCGTGAATTCTGCGGAGCGAGACAGATGGCGATAACGCGCTCGAAATGTCCGGCGGCGATTGCTTTCACGGCGTCACCGATAAAAGGCTTCCAGTTGCGCATGCCGACGAAGACCGGCATTTGGAGATATTGCGAAAGCTGATCGGCTTGCAAAAGAGTCCAGCAAGGGAGCGGCGAAAAACCAATCAGCGAGTAGCGATGACGGACTTCTTCGACGACCGCGGGCGGAAGCGGACGCCCGCCGGTGACGTAACTCAGGAACTCGGGAACCTGATCGGAATTCTCGGGACTCCCGTGGGCGAGCAGGAGAACGGCAGTTTTCCCGGGTGCCTCAGCGGCAAACGAACTTACGCGGTTCGCGCAGTAGCAACAAGAATGACCAGCGGGAGCGAGCGGACACGTGGTCATCTTCGCGACCCCGCCTTTAGCGCTGGTTTGCGTTGCTTCTTGTATTCGGCCGAGTGATCGCGGATGAAATCGCAGAGCGCTTTTACATTCTCCACTGGAGTCTCCGGAAGAATGCCGTGGCCGAGATTGAAAATATGGCCGGGGCGACCGGCGGCGCGGCGCAAAATGTCTTCGGCTCGCGATTTGAGTTCTTTCCAATCGGCGAAGAGCAACACCGGATCGAGATTGCCCTGGACCGCGCTTTTGAAGCCAAGGCTCTGCCAGCCGAGATCGAGAGGAATGCGCCAGTCGAGGCCGATCACCTCGGCGCCAGTTTCCTGCATAGAAGGTAGAAGCGTCGCGCTGTCGGTGCCAAAGTAAATGACAGGCGCTCCGGTTTTTTGCAGATGTTTCACCAGGTCGCTCACGTGTGGCAGAACATAGCGGCGATAATCTTCGACGCTCAAACAGCCAACCCAACTGTCGAAGATCTGGATGGCATCGGCACCGGCGCGCACTTGCTCAGCGGAGTATTCAGCAGTCACGGCGACCAGTTTCTTCATCAGTTGGTTCCACGCCGCGGGCGTGGAGTACATCATCTTCTTGGTGAAAATATAGTTGCGCGAGCCCCCGCCTTCGATCATGTAACTGGCGAGCGTGAACGGCGCGCCGCAGAATCCGATAACCGGCAGCGTGTCGCCGAAGTGTTTGCACACCAGCTTTACGGCTTCAGAGACGTAGCCGAGATCGGCGGCGCGATCGGTGCGAAGCTGAGCGATATCTTCGGCCGTGCGCACAGGCTTTTCGATTTTTGGTCCTTCGCCGGCCGCGAAGTGAAAGGGCAATCCCATGACTTCAAGTGGAAGAAGAAGATCGGCGAAGATGATGGCTGCGTCTACCTTCAGAATCTCGGCCGCTTCAATCGTGACCTGGGCCGCAACCGCGGGCTTCTTGCAAATCTCGATCAGGGAGTGTTTTTTGCGAACTGCACGATATTCCGCCATGTAACGCCCGGCCTGGCGCATGAACCAAACCGGAGTTCGCTCAGTAAGCTGAGCTTTGGCAGCGCGCACAAACAGAGAGTTGGGGGCAGACATGAACCTCTTAATTTAGCATTATCGAGCGAGATGCGGCGCAGCAAGGTGCGACGGATTGGGCTCAGTCAGACCCTTTAACCACAGGGGACACAGAGGTGCACGGGGGATTTCTTCGATTAGGCATGCAGCCCACCCCTGCCAAGTGGACATCCCTTGATTGGACTGTGTATTGGCCCATATCGAGGACCCCATATTGGTCTATCGGCCACTGGCTTGGTACACCCCTGGCACCTACTAAGCAAGCCGAAGGTCTTTCAAACTGGATGCCATGCGACTCCCCCAGTCCTTCATCCAATCTCTCTTTCTTCGTACAGTCAATGTCCGCATAGTCAACTTTTCAATCCTCACCTGGGTGATCCTGTTGCTGGCATGGATGCCGGTGAGCGCCAGAGCAGCCAGTTCACAACTCGTTTTCATGCCTACGCAACTTCGATTCGGCAATGTCGAACTCGGTGACGGCGAAATTTTATCTGCCACGGTAACGAACAGCGGGCAGACGAGCGTGACGATCGAGTCCATCACTGTGGGTAAGCCCGAATTCGCCACGTCGGGTTTCGACCTGCCCTTGACTCTGTCTGCGGGACAGAGCGCCGAACTGAGCGTGAGCTTCACTCCCACGGCTCTGGGATGGCAGGGCACCACGGTCAAACTGATCAACAGCGAATCGGAGTCTGCGGTTCTTGAGGTTGCGGGTACAGGCACAAGCAGCGAAGTTGTGACCGCGAACCCTACGACAGTTTCGTTTGGTCAAGTGGCGATCGGAGGCACATCGACTGTCTCTGTCGTCGTTACGAATGTCGCTTCACGGAAAGTGATGCTGTCGTCAGTGCAGACAACGGGCGCCGGATTTTCGGTGAGCGGGCCCGCGTTTCCATTGACCTTGAATCAGGGGCAAAGCATTACGTTGAGCGCAACGTTTTCGCCGCAATCAGCGGGCGCGAGCGGAGGCAGCGTGTTTGTTTCCGGGCCCGGGCTGGCGATACCGCTGAGCGGTACGGGTGAGACGCCGGGTCAACTCACCGCCAATCCTGCGAGTCTGGCGTTTGGCAGTGTGCAGGATGGCAGCAACGTGACTTTGACCGACTCGCTCACGAATACTGGCGGGTCGAGCGTAACCATTTCGCAAGCCGGGGTCACGGGAGCGGCTTTCAGCATTAGCGGATTGAATCTGCCGCTGACGCTCAGTCCTGGATCGAGCGTAACGTTCAGCACAGAGTTCGCGCCACAATCGCCGGGCAGCGCAAGCGGCGGTATCACCGTGATCTCCAATGCCTCAGACTCGAGTTTGAACATTTCGCTGTCTGGTACAGGGATGGCGCAGGGGCAGTTAAACATCGCTCCTACGTCAGTGAGCTTTGGCAACGTGAATGTGGGCGCGAGCGCCAGCCAGACGGATAGCATCAGCGCCAGCGGCGCGAGCGTGACCATTTCATCGGCTAGCCTGAACAACTCCGAGTTCTCGCTGACAGGAATTTCGTTTCCGCTGACGATTGCGGCCGGGCAAAGCGTGGCAGCCACGCTGACGTTTGCCCCGCAGTCTGCTGGAAATGCCAGCGCCGTGCTGACGTTTACCAGCAACGCCGCGAATGCACCGACTGAGTCTATGAGCGGGGACGGCATTTCACAGACATACAGCGTTTCGCTTTCCTGGGCGGATTCCGGCTCGGGGATTGCCGGATATAACGTCTTCCGTGGCACAGTACCAGGAGGGCCGTACTCGCAAATCAATTCGTCGCTCGATCCTACTCCCGCGTACACTGACAGTTCGGTCGTAGCCGGACAGACCTACTATTACGTGGTTACGGCAGTGAACGAGAGCGGAGTGCAAAGCTCGTATTCCAATCAAACGGAGGCTGTAATTCCGTAAAAGTCGGCGATTCGGCCCAGCGTATTGAGCAGAGAGCGGAGACTGACTTCCGCGGCATTGCAGCTATAATGGCAGGCTTCCAAAAAAAGGAGCTGCATGCGACCCTTCTCTGCGATTGTGCTGATCTACACGCTGACGTTTTCCCTTGCCGTCCCACCTTTATCGTTCGGCGCTGACCCAGCCAGCTCAAGCCCGGCTGCTCTCGTCGGTTACTCGCCGCGCGCCAGCCAGAGCGAGCGCGAATGGGAGACGAAATTTCGCGCCAATCCTGACCCCACTAACCTACGGGAATACATGCAACGGTTGAGCGCGCGGCCGCACCACGTCGGCTCGCCCTACGATAAAGACAATGCCGAGTGGATCCTCGCCCACTTCAAGGAATGGGGACTGGACGCGCACATCGAACGGTTTGACGTTCTGTTCCCGACTCCGAAGATTCGCGTGCTGGGGATGGTTTCGCCAACCAAATTCACAGCCAAGCTGGAAGAACCGGCCCTGGCGATCGATCCAACCTCGAATCAGAAAGACGAGCAATTGCCCACCTACAACGCGTACTCGACTGACGGCGACGTTACCGCGCCGCTGGTGTTTGTGAACTACGGGTTGCCTGAAGACTACGAAAAGCTCGACCGGCTTGGCATTTCGGTGAAAGGCGCAATTGTCATCGCGAAGTACTATCAGAGCTGGCGCGGCGTGAAACCCAAGGTCGCAGCCGAGCACGGAGCTATTGGCTGCCTAATTTACTCGGAACCGAAAGACGACGGTTACAGCGTCGACAATGTGTTTCCGCTGGGGCCGATGCGTCCGCCGGATGGAGTGCAACGTGGCAGCGTCATGGATTTTGCGTCCGCGAGTCCGGGCGATCCGCTGACTCCGGGGATTGGCGCGACGACCGATGCCAAGCGCTTGCAGCTGAGCGAGGCAAAAAGCATCACGAAAATTCCTGTGCTTCCGATTTCTTACGGCGATGCGCAGCCCTTGCTGGCCGCACTGGCGGGGCCAATGGCGCCGGAGGAATGGCGCGGCACGCTGCCCATTCCTTATCACGTGGGACCAGGGCCGGCGCAGGTTCATCTGAAACTCGCCTTCAATTGGGACATCAAGCCGGTCTACGATGTGATCGCGAAAATTCCCGGCAGCGTGGCTGCGGATGAGTGGATCATTCGCGGCAATCACCATGACGGATGGGTGAACGGAGCCGATGATCCCATCTCAGGGCAGGTTGCTCTGCTGGAGGAAGCACGATCGCTCAGTCTGTTGCTGAAACAAGGATGGAAGCCGCGGCGCACAATCATCTATTGCGCGTGGGACGGCGAGGAACCGATGTTGCTTGGCTCGACCGAATGGGTCGAGACTCATGCCGACGAATTGGCGGCACACGCAGCGGTTTATATCAACACAGACAGCAACGGTCGCGGCATTCTGGAGATGCAGGGCTCGCACAGCCTGGAGCAGTTCATCAATGGAGTGGCGCGCGACATTGAAGATCCGGAAACGAAGATGTCAGTGTGGCAGCGCGCTCAGCTGGTTAAGATTGCCGAGGCAAAATCCGCGGACGAAAAGAAGGAATTGCGGCAGCGAACCGATTTGCGCATCGACGCACTGGGCTCGGGAACCGATTTCACAGGGTTTATCGATCACCTGGGCATCGCCTCGCTGAATCTGGGATTTGGCGGCGAGGACCCAGGAGGAATTTACCACTCCATTTACGATGACTTCTACTGGTTCACGCATTTCTCCGACACGGATTTTGTCTATGGGCGAGCGATGGCGCAAACCATTGGCACTTCTGTGATGCGATTGGCAGATGCGGAAGTGTTGCCGTTCAACTTCGTCGATCAGGCCGACACCGTCGAGATGTACACGAAGAACCTGCAGAAATTGCTGGCCGACAAACAGAACGAGGCGCGCGAGCGCAATCAGGAGCTGGACGAAGGACTGTTTAAGGCGACGTTCGATCCTAGGCGTCCCACAGTCGCGCCGCCGCGGGAAGAAATTCCGCCACACCTGAATTTTGCGCAGCTGGAGAATGCTGTGGACTCGCTGACGCGCAGCGCGAAGCACTATCAGCAGGCGTTGACGCAGGCGCAGGCAAATCTTGATGACGAACCGGTTACGGCAAAGCTGGGCGCGCTGAACAAAGAGTTGATCGAGAGCGAACGACGGTTAACCGATCCCGAGGGGTTGCCACGGCGTCCGTGGTACAAGCATCTGCTATATGCGCCGGGCGTTTATTCGGGCTATGGAGTAAAGACGGTTCCCGGCGTCCGCGAAGGAATCGAACTGAAACGGTATGCGGAAGCGGATGAGGAGATCGTGCGCGTTTCGAAGGCGATCGAAAATGAGTCGGCGCTGATCGAATCGGCGGCGCAGCAGTTGGAACAAACAGGGCGATAGGGACCGCGAGAGCTACGACGAATCACGTGATGGAGAGGGATTTCTGTGCTTAGGGCAATTCTTGCCTGATTTCGTGCCAGAACCCGAGTCCGTTATAATCCCGCATACTCCATGGATTTCGATCAACTCATCACGTTCCTCGAAGTTGCCAAGCAGGGCAGCTTTTCGCGCGCGGGAGAGAAAGTGTTTCGTTCGCAATCGGCGGTCAGCGCGCAGATACGGCAGTTAGAGCAGGAATATGGCGACCGGCTGCTCGACCGCTCCGGCAAAACCGTGAAGCTCACGCCGGCCGGACAGGTGCTCTACGACTACGCTGGTCGCCTGAAGCAACTGCGCGAGGAGTCGCTGATGGCGGTGGCCGACCACAGCCGCACGCCGCGCGGCACGCTTCGCGTCGGCGCCAACGAAGCAACTTGCCTCTACGTTCTGCCCGAAGTGTTTGCCGAATACTGCCGGCGCTATCCGCCGGTGCAGATCAACATCTATCGGAATTTCAGTTACAAGGTTATAGAGAAACTGGAGAATGGCTCCATCGAAGTGGGTTTCGTGACCTTACCCATTCAGTCTCCGAGTCTGATGGTCCGCCCGATTCACCGCGACAAGCTGATGCTGATGGTCAGCCCGAAAAATCCACTGGCCCGGCATAAAACCGCGGCTGTCCGCGATATCGTCAAGCATCCGGTGTTGCTGCCAAAGACCGGCCACACGCGCAGACTGCTCGACAAGCTTTTCCGCCCGCATCGCGACGAGTTGCAAGTGCGCATGGAACTGCCCAGCATCGGCATGATCAAAAGCTTCGTTGCCGCCGATCTCGGGGTGTCGATCATCAGCGCATCGTTCGCCCGCGATGAAGTTGTTGCCGGAAGCGTAAAGCTGATCGATCTGGAGGACGCGGAACTGTTTCGCGAGCTCGGACTGGCCTATCGGCGCGACCGGACTCTTTCCTGCGCGGGCACTGCATTTATCGAAATCCTGCGAGAAATGACGGAGCCCGGCAAAAAGACAAATATCCCGGCGCAAGCCTAGACGCCGCGGTAGTCAGCCACTACCTTGAAGAATTCGTTCACATTTCTTTCACACTTCAGTTTTATGCTAGCTTTTAACAGTTGACAGATCGCAAGGAATTGGTCAGATCGTCATGGCTGTCAAACGAAAGGCGCGTTTACCGGTGAAGCGCCGCTCGACCTTGACGCGAGCGCGGGCTGTCGAAACTCGCCCGCATCCGGCGCAGCCGCATAACGGCGCTCAGGCCGACGACTTCGCCGAGGATGGGCTTACCGCGCTGGTCGTGCGAGCTTGCATGATTGCCCGCGACGCAATCTACAACGTCAAGGATTTTCTCGCCGACGGTTCACGGCTGGCATTTCTGGCCATCAAAGATTGCGAGAAAGAACTCGACCAGATCGAGCGCAAAATCGACGAGCAACTGCCCGAAGCCATTACCCGGGTGGGAGAAACCAAGGCGCGTGAATTGCTGGCCTGCCTGAAATTCATCACCGACCTGGAACGCATCGGCGATCTCGCCTACAGTGCCGTGATGCAGATGCAAGCGCGCCGCGAAAAACTGCCTGCGGCCGACTCGCGCCAGCTGATCGAGATGGCAACTCTGCTACGCGAAATGCTGGAGCAAGTGCATCAGGGTTTCGTCCAGCGCGATATTGCGCACGCCAAGAGCGTTCTGCAATCCGATCCGGAAGTGGACCGCCTGTGCCATGCCCTGTTTCACCGACATTTGGCTGAATCCGACAATGCGGGCGGGCAGAAGAATTTCGACATCCTGCTCGCTGCGCAGGCACTGGAGCGGGTTGGCGATCACGCCAAGAATCTCGCGGAAGAGGTTTACGGCCTCTCCGAAGGCCGCTCTTTGCGGCACAATGCGCGCAAGCTGTCGTCGGCGTAGGCGCAAGACGGCTGGCGGTTGCCGAGCGATTCATCGGCAAGTGACTACAGATCCTTCGCTTCGCTCAGGATGACAAACTATTAGAGAATTTCGTGCAGTTATCTTCCCGCAGCTAAGTCGGTACGGGAACGCTCTCCACGATCTCGCGCAGAACCTGCTCGGCTTGCTCTGATTTTCTCAGCGTGGAAGTGTAAAGCGAACTTACCACCACCCGATGCGCGAAGACTGAAACAACTAACGGCTTGAAATCTTCCGGAGTGCAATAATCGCGCCCTTCGAGAAACGCCATCGCCTGTGCGGCACGGTACAGCATCTGCGATCCGCGCGGAGATACTCCCAGCGATAGATACTCCGACTCGCGCGTCCTGCTAACAATATTCAGCAGATAAGTGATGAGCGATTCATCTACGTGCACCTGAGTTACGGCCTGTTGGATTTCAACCACATCGGCCGCATTGAGCGCTGGGTGCAGGTTTTCAAGCTGAGCTGCTCCTGCTTCCGAGCGCAGAATCTCGCGCTCGGCGCTGCCTTCCGGATATCCCATGCGAACCCGCATAAGAAAGCGGTCTAACTGCGACTCGGGCAGGGGATAAGTTCCATGATGCTCGATGGGATTCTGCGTGGCCAGAACCAGGAACGGCTGCGACAGCGGATAAGAATGCGCATCGATGGTGACCTGCCCCTCATTCATCGCTTCGAGCAGTGCAGATTGAGTTTTCGGAGTCGTGCGGTTGATCTCGTCGGCTAACAAAACGTTGGCGAAGACAGGTCCACGCTTGAATTCAAACTTCTGCTCGATGGCGGAATAGATGGAGATGCCGAGAACGTCGGAAGGCAGCATGTCGCTGGTGAACTGGATGCGCTGAAACGAGCAGTCGATGGAGCGGGCGAGCGCCTGGCCGAGAGTGGTTTTGCCGACTCCGGGAACGCCTTCGATGAGCAGATGACCTTTCGCGAAGATGGCAACCAGAGCGAGGCGGAGAACCTCGTCTTTACCGCGGATGACGCGGCGCAGAGACGATTCCAGTTCCGTGGCGCGCCGCGCGGTTGCGAGCAGGGTCTCAGAAGCCATTGGGTTGGATTCTACTATGGGAGCCGTCGGGAGCGCGGTTACCTACGTCACGAAACCCAGTTCTCAGTTCCCGCAAACTGTTCGTTTGAGAACCGAGAACTACGAATTCGGCTGGAAAAATTCTGCCGGTCGTCCCGTCAACCGCTCGATGCGCTTAGCCGTCGGCGGATGCGTCGAGAACAGGTTGCCGAAGCTGAAGCCTCCGAGGAACGGTTGAATGATGAACAGGTGTGCGGTCGACGGGCTCGCCACCAGCGGCGCGCGGCGCGAATACGCATCGATCTTCGCCAACGCGCTGGCCAGCGCATAAGGATTGCCGGTCCAGTGAGCTCCGGTATCGTCGGCTCCATATTCGCGCGAGCGCGAAACGGCAAGCTGAATCAGTATGGCCGCGAGCGGAGCAAGAAAGATCATGATGATCGCGGCAACTCCGCCGCCTCCGCGCTCTTCGCGTTCACCCCGCATTCCGCCAAAGATCATGCCCCACTTGGCAACGGATGCGAGCCATGTAATCGCTCCCGCCAACGTTGCGGCGATGGAGCTGATCAGGATATCGCGATTGCGCACGTGGCCCAGTTCGTGCGCGATTACGCCTTCGAGTTCCTCATCGTTGAGCAGGTTGAGGATGCCTTGAGTTACGGCGACCGACGCGTGTTGGGGATTGCGGCCGGTGGCGAAGGCATTAGGCGAATCCGTTGGGATGACGTAGACCTTGGGCGTGGGCAAACCGACCTTCTGCGCCAGTCGCTCGACGATATTGTAGACGCGCGGCAGATCTTCGCGGCTGACGGCCTGCGCGCGATAAGTGGCCAGCGCGATCTTGTCGGAGAAGAAATAGGAAATGAAATTCATGACCGCGGCGAAACAGAGTGCCAGCAACATGCCGTTTTGGCCGCCCAAAGCGCGTCCTACCGCCATGAACAACAAAGTCATGACAGTAAGCAACAGCGTGGTTTTAAATACGTTGTTCATAATTGCCTCAGATTTTATCAGTCACTTTTATTTGATGTTGGAAACGGCGGTTTTGGCTCACGGGCAGTGCCCAGTTCTCAGTTCCCGGTTCTCAGTTCTCAGTAAGACCGGAAGCGTTTGAGCGGACGGAAATTGGGACGTTCCCTTTAGCGATCATCCCTGTTCGCGCTTCAGCGCTCGCCCTGTTGGCGCTTCAGTGCCCGGTCGAGAGTCATATCGAGCGCGGCGCGGGCTTTTTCGTATCCCTCGGGAGTGATCTTACCCTGTTTTCGCTCCACCTCGAGTTGAAACATTTCTTCTTTTAGGGCGTCAAGCAGCATTGCCGATCGCGGCGTTGGAGCGGCGTGGGATCGGGCGGCGTTTGCCAAACTTGCGTCCGCTGATCTTATGTCAGGTGAACTTGCGTTCTGCGGCGGTGCTGAAACCGCGGGGCGCGCAGCTCCTCCGACGGATGACGAGGACGACTCCGACAGAGGTGCGCGCGATGCGGCCGCAGCCGCGGATAAAGGGATGGATCCGGCACCGGATGCAGCTCCGGCCGAAGCGGCGGAAACGCCGCCTTGGCGCTTCGTGACCACCCATCCGCCAAGGGCAAGCAGCAGGGCAAACGCGCCGAGGATCGGCCAGCGATATTGTTGCAGCGCATCGGGAACGTCGATCGGCGCGCCCAGTCCTCCGCCAGGACGATTGTCGGGCGCAGGTTGCGCCTGCCCATCGCCCGAAGCGCCCGACGACCCTGGCCCCATTCCGCCTGAGGCTGATTGAGCCGCCGATTGAGCCGGTTGCTCGGCAATCGTTCCTGTTCCGCTGATCGTGAACCCGAGCTGTTGGCCCACGTGAGTCTGCTGCGCGACTTGAACGACGCTGTCGGCCTGATTCGGGTCTTGCATCGCATTGAACGACGACGACTCGGCAGCCGTGAAGTGCATCGATTTCGGCAGCATCACTACGAAATGCTCGGCGGGATAGAGCGGCTTGGGATCGACTTTCAGCTTTCCGGAGTAAGGCAGCGTGAACTCAAGCTGAAATTGGGTTTCTCCCGGACGGAGCGGGAAGTTGATGGCGTACAGGTTCTTCTCCGCCTGCGGAACAACGTCGGCGCTGATCGGCTGTCCGTTTGGAGCGCGCGCCTGCAACTGCAAAACCTTCGCCCCGGCGGGCAGGTAGAACTCGAAGTTGTGGTCGTTCATCTGCGTCACCGGCGGCGACGATGCGTTATTGACGGCGAAGAGGCGAATGCCCTGCAGGCTGCTCGAATCGGCCTGGAAGCGGAAGACATCGGCGGTGAGGCTCAGGCCGTCAATCTTCTTGACCACGTCATACACCTTCACGTCGACAGAGTTGGTGCCGGGCGGGGCGATCTGGTGATAGGTGACTCCCTGGTGAACGGCGCGGATGAGATGCGGGCCGGCATTATTGCCGTTCCCCGCATCTTTCAGCGCAAAACTGAATTTGCCAGCGGAGTCGGCCTTGGTGTTGGCGGCAACCTCCATGCCGTTCGAGAGGTTAATGAGGATGACCTCGTCTCCACCGGCGGGTTTGCCGGTGGTGCCGTTGGTGACGGTGCCAGTGAGGGTTTGAGCGGAGGCGGAGACAGCCAGCAGAATTATCGCGGCAAGAAAACTGAATTTTGTAAGTTTGTTCAATCAGGCTCCTGGACTCAATTGGCGCTTGATACTTAATTCATAAGGCTACGCATGGATGCTAACTCCACCAGTGCCGGTCTCTCTCGGAACGGCCTACGCCAGAAGTTCTTGCGGCACATGCACGCGGCGGACTTTGATCTTGCCCTCGTCTTTGCGGGCCTGCGCAAGATCGTAGGCTATTTGCATCCGTAGCCAGGTTTCGGCGGTGCTGCCGAAAGCCTTCGAAAGCCGGATCGCCATCTCCGGGCTGATGCCCGATTTGCCGTGAATAATGTTGTTGAGGGTCTGGCGCGTAACGCCCAAGATCCTCGCCCCCTCCGTGACGGACAAGCCCAGCGGCTCAAGGCAGGCGCTACTGACGATGCGACCTGGATGGGCGGGGTTTTTCATCGGCATAGTGTTCTCCTCGTAGCCGGCCTTAGTGGTAATCGATCAATTCAACATCAAATGCATCGTTTCCCTCGAACCGAAAAACGACACGCCAATTGGCTCGCACCGTTACGGACCAAAAGCCCTTCATGTCGCCCTTGAGCGGATGAAGGTGATAACCGGGGAGGTTCAGCTCCTGCGGGGACAGCGCGTCATCCAAGACAGTCAAGATTTCCTGCACTGTCTTGGCGAGATCCGGCCGGATTCCGCGACGGTCGTCATCTTCATACAGCCGCTTGAGACCGCGATGCTTAAAGCTTCTGATCATGCAGTATACACTGTAAAGTGTATATTGTCACTTGTCACAATATCCTTTAGCCCTGGAAGTCAGACCCTGCTCCAGCCGCGCGATCTCGGCCATGATGGCGGCCGCTTCTTCTTCTAACGACGAGCGCATGGATTGGTAGTCCGCGTCGGGAACTTTGCCGGCTTTGTATTCGAAATTCAGGTCGCGCAGGTTTTCGTAGACTGCTTCTTTGCGCTCGCGCAGATAGCTTAGGCGCGTCTTCTCTTCTCCGGAGTAGACTTCGCCTGGAAAAAAGAAAACGTAGTAGAGACAGGCGACAGTGAAGACTGCGCAGACGAAAAGGGTCATGTTCATAACAGCTCTCAGTTATCAGTCTCAGTAAAAGCGGTTCTCAGTTGCTAGTTCTCAGTTCTCGGTAAATGCGGCTTTCGGCGTTGGGCTCTCGGCTTTGGGCTTTCGGCTCTTGACACGCAAATCTCGCGCCAAGAGCATCGCGAGCGAAACTCTCGCCCAAAATATGGCACCAGCGAATCGGAGCATCCACGACACAAGGCGGTCATACGTCGGTCTCCTTGCGGGCCTGGGCTCGGAACTGATCCAGTTCGTGGCCGTGCGGGATAGCGATGCCGTCGGTCAGGGCCGGCGTAGGCCGGCTCTTCCACGAGCGCACGATATAAACCGCGAGGGCTATGCCCAGCGCGAGAACCAAGAAGGGCATGATCCAGGCGACGCGATTGAAGCCGGTGGCGGTTGGCGCAGCGATCACCGTCGGGCCGTACTCCTGCACGAAGCCTTGCAGGATGAGGTCGTCGTTGTTGCTGCCGCCCTTGTCGATCGCAGCCGAGAGTTCGCCGCGCATTTTGTCCGAGGCCTGGCAGCCAACGTGATTGCATTCGAGCAGGACCTGGCCGCATCCGCAAGTGCACATCATGCGGTGGCCGAGGTCTTTGAAGCGGGCGTCGGTATCTCCGGCGCCGAGGAATGCAAACACAGCGAACGCGAGAGCGGCGGCTTGTAGCCAACGGCGCGGAGAGGGGGCGACCTCAGCGGCTGAAGCCGCATTTGCGAGAGGGTTGTTATCGCAGCGCTGAAGCGCTGCGCCACCCAAAAACAGGCGCAAAACCGACTTCTTCCGCAACCTGCTCAAGATCGATCCCATCTCAATCCCCCGCTCCCACTTCTGCTGGAGCGCGAACTGGCGCCGGCGCAGTCGCGCGGACGGCCGCCGCGTTCGGAATCAGTGCGGTAATAGTTCCGAAGACCATGATGATCAGCCCGATCCAGATCCAGGGCACCAGCGGATTCAAATGCGCCTTGATGATCGGGCGTCCCGTGGTCTCGTTTTTGCCTTCGTAGACGACATAAAGGTCGGCCACGAGAAACAGGTCTTCACGGAAGCTCGGATAAATACGCGGAAGCGTCTGCGGCTGTCCGCTGGCTTTGTAGAAGCGGCGCTCAGGATACATGGTCGTAATCTGCTTGCCGCCGCGGAAAACGTTGATGATTGCCCACTCGTTGCCGTAGTTGGGATTGTCATCCTGGGTGTAGGACTGGCAGACCAGCGTGTAAGGGTCAATGTTGATCTTATCGCCAAAGGCCATTTCCTTTTCGACTTCTTTATTGAAAGGCTGGCCGAGGATTCCGACGATAACCAGCGCCACGCCGAAGTGAACGATATATCCGCCGTAACGCCGCGTGTTGCGGTGGTAAAGGTGGAGCATAGCGGAGACGAGATTCATCCCGCTCTTGCCGGCAATGACGCGGCCCCCGCGCAGGAACTCTGAAATCACAGTGAAGGTCACGAGCGCCGAAAGAATGGCGGCCATCGTGGCATAGAAATACGAAGGATCCTCCCACGGGCGCACGCCGAACAGGATCATCATGCCGCCGACTGCGACCGAGCCGATGGCGGGAAAAAGAAAATTGCGTTTCAGGCTTTCGACGGACGTCTTACGCCAGGCCAGCAGCGGTCCGACGGCGGTGAGCAAAAGCAGGAGCAAAGCAACCGGCACTGCGACGCGATTGAAAAATGGCGGACCGACCGTGACTTTGTGCCCTTGCACGAATTCCGAAAGGATGGGGAAAAATGTTCCCCACAAAATAGTGAAACAGACGACCAGTAAAAGCAGATTGTTGAACAGAAAACTCGACTCGCGCGAAACCAGCGACTCCAGTTTGTGCTCGCTCTTGAGATGATCGCGATTGGCGACCAGAAAGAAGCTGCAGACTGCCAACGTCAATCCGATGAACACCAGAAACCAGGTCCCGATCGAAGATTGCGCGAAGGCGTGCACCGAACTGATGACGCCGGAGCGGGTGAGGAAGGTGCCGAGCATCGAAAGCAAAAAGGTCGCGAAGATCAGCGACATATTCCACACCTTCAACATGCCGCGTTTTTCCTGCATCATCACCGAATGCAGAAATGCGGTGCCGGTGAGCCACGGCATGAGCGAAGCGTTCTCCACCGGATCCCATCCCCAATAGCCGCCCCAGCCGAGAACCGCGTAAGCCCAATGCGCGCCGAGAAAAACGCCGATGGTGAGAAAGCCCCAGGTCACCATGGTCCAGCGGCGCGTGATGTGAATCCACTTTTCGCCCGGATATTTCATGATGAGCGCGCCAAGCGCGAAGGCAAAAGGTACGGTGAAACCGACATATCCCAGATAGAGCATGGGCGGATGGATGACCATCTCGGGATATTGCAGCAGAGGATTCAGTCCGTTGCCATCGCCGGGAAGCTGGCCCTGCATGGTGCCGAACGGGTGCGCGGCAAAATTCAGAATCAGCAAAAAGAAGACCTGCACCGACGCGATGATCACCGACGCGTAGGCAAACAGCCGCTGATCGGTTTTGTAACGCAGGCGAAGCACGAACCCGTAGCCGGCGAGCAGTAGCGACCAGAACAGCAGCGAACCCTCCTGCCCCGACCACAGCACGGCGAACTTGTAAGCCGCGGGCAAGTCTCGATTGCTGTGATGAAAGATATAGGCGATGGAGAAGTCGTCGTTGAACGCGGCCACCACCAGAACAACACCGGCGAGCAACACGGCGGCGAAGGTCGCAATCCCGGCGCGGCGCGCGGTTTCGCCGAGGCGAGCCGAAACCGCATCTTTGCCGAGTAATGCCACCAGTCCGGCGAGAAAAGAGTACGAACTCAGCCCAAGCGCCAGCAAGAGCGCAAAACTGCCGATTTGAGACATCGCAGGAACCCCGCAGTACTTTACCGTATTTTTTCAGAGAAGCAAGCGCTATGCAATGACAGGCAGGGCCATAAGTGCGGGTTGGGTGCGGTATGGTCTGATCGCGGATTGGGCGGCTGAGCCTACGAACTCCGAAACGGGGTCTGGCAGCTACTTCTCCAGAGGATAGCCCTTTTGCCGCCAATCGCGAATTCCGCCATCCATGGAGATGACATTCGTGTAGCCCATCTTCTGCAGATTATCGGCAGCCAGCGCGGAACGGAACCCGCCGCCACAATAGAGTATGAGTTCGGTTTGCAGATCGGGATATTTGGCCTCAATGTCGCGCTCGATCACACCCTTGCCCAGATGAACTGCTCCGGGCAAATGGTCGGCGGCGAATTCGCGATCTTCGCGGACGTCGACGAGAACGAATTTCTCGCCGCGGTCCAGCCGGGTCTTGACCGCGTCAGCGCTGGTTTCGCGGACACGCTGTTTGGCGTCGTTGACAATCTTCAGAAAGCGCGGTGGATGCTGAGGGGCCATATGATTTTGTAACTTTCTGATTTGCAATTTTGACGTTGGTTCCAATGCCGGTTTCTTGAGCGCCAGAATACCAGACTTTTACATTACCGAATTGCCAAATTGCAAAATTGCCAAATTTCCGCGAGCATGGATTTCGTAAATCCATCTTATAGAACGATGACCCTCGTTATTCGCCAATCGCGCATTCACTCTCACGGCTGCTATACCACCCGGCCGATTCGCAAAGGAACGCTGGTCATCGAGTATGTTGGCGAAGTGCTCAGCTATGAACTGGCCGACGAACTCTACGATCCATTTCCCAACACCTATCTTTTTGGTCTGGATGGAGGCAAGCACATCATCGACGGTTTCGGCGTGGCGGCCTTCGTCAATCATTCCTGCCAGCCGAACTGCGAGACCGATCAGATTCGCGGCAAAATGTGGATCATCGCGCTGCGCGACATTGCCGCCGGAGAAGAATTGACCTACGACTACAATCTCTACGACGGCGAGGATGACGCGCCTTGCACTTGTGGCGCCAAGCGCTGCCGTGGAAGTTTGTATTCGGCGGCGCACTTGCGCAAAATCGCGAAGAGGCGCGCGAAAGCGGCGACGGCAAACGTAGTGATAGCCGATGCAGCCTCTAGCGCTTCGTCGCCTCCCGTTTCGTCAAGAGACGCGTGATTTTCCCGGTGCTACAATCGTCTCTTCCGATTGCACTCGCGATCGGGGAGTCGTGTCTTGAACCGTGCTTCTGCCGGGTTGGAATCCGTAATTGCCAAAGCCCTGCATCGGGCGCCAACCAACGAGAGTGCGCTGCTGGCATGGCCGATCGCCTGCGGCAGCGCCGTGGCCGACCGCACTCGGGCGTTAAGCTTTTCCGAGGGCATTCTGCGCGTGGAGGTTGCCGACGCAGGATGGCGGCGGGAACTCGCCAACCTCGCACCGCGCTATCTCGCTTCCATCAACAAGTATTCCGCGGCATCGGTGCGGCGCATTGAATTCGTGGTGAAGGCGCAGCCGCAAAGATGAAAGTTACTGATAAAGATGTCGCCTATGTGGCCGATCTGGCGAACCTCGAACTTACCGCGGAAGAGCGCGCGCGCATGCTGCGCGACTTGAACTCTATTCTCGAATATATCGGCCGACTCAACGAACTCAATACCGACAGCGTGGCGCCGATGGCACAGGTTTCGGACCGTTATGGCGTCGATGAATCGCGCCAGGGCAGCGACCGGTTTGCGTACGCCATTCGCGACGATGTAAGAGAAGGCCTGCGCCAATCGTTGCCGCACGACGTTGCACTGAAAAATGCTCCGGAGACGGACGGAACATTTTTTGAAGTGCCGAAGGTGATCGAGCGATAACGACATAACGAAAGATAACGGCAAATGGCGACTGCACTAACGATCGACGACATTCGCAGCTCCATCGCGGAACGCCGGACGACGGCGGGCGCGCTCGCTGAGGATTTCTACAGTCGCATCCGAAAAAAAGACCCCGAAATCGGCGCGTTTCTGACTCTTTGCGAAGAGCGCGCTTTGGCGCAGGCGGCGCGCATCGACGCGATGGCCGCAGATGGCAAGCCCTTGCCGCCACTAGCCGGAGTTCCGATTGCCATCAAAGACGTCATTGTAACGAGCGGAGTGCGCACCACCGCCGGCTCCAAAATTCTCGACAACTTTATTCCTCCTTATGACTGCACGGCCGTCGCTCGTCTTGAAACGGCGGGCGCGGTGATTCTGGGCAAACTCAACTGCGATGAGTTTGCCATGGGATCGTCCACGGAGAACTCCGCGTATCATCCCGTGCGCAATCCGCGCGATAAAAGCCGCGTCCCCGGCGGATCGTCGGGAGGCTCGGCTGCGGCAGTCGCGGCCGAAATGGCGGTCGCGACGCTCGGCTCCGACACCGGCGGATCGATTCGCCAACCCGCGTCTTTTTGCGGCGTGGTCGGATTGAAGCCGACTTATGGACGCGTCTCGCGTTACGGGCTGATCGCGTTCGCTTCATCGCTCGATCATGTCGGCCCGTTTGCCAACTCAGTGAAGGATGCGGCTCTGGTGCTGCGCACGATCGCGGGCCGCGACCCTATGGATGCGACTTCCGCCGATGTTCCGGTTCCCGATTATGTGGCCGAACTCGAAAAGCCGGTCAAGGGATTGAAAGTCGGCGTCGCGAAAGAATATTTCGGCTCGGGACTCGACGATGAAGTCCGCGCCGCGGTCGAAGCTGCGATCCAGAAGCTGGCGGAACTGGGATGCGAAATTGTGCCGGTTTCGCTGCCGCATACCGAATATGCGATTCCAACTTATTACATTGTCGCGACGGCGGAAGCTTCGGCAAATCTTGCGCGTTATGACGGCGTGCGTTACGGCTTTCGCGCCAAATCGAGCGCGCTTTCACAAATGTACCGGCAGACGCGAGATGGTGGATTCGGCATGGAAGTGAAACGCCGCATCATGCTTGGCACTTACGCGCTGAGTGCTGGATATTACGACGCATATTACTTGAAGGCGCAGAAGGTGCGGACATTACTAACTCGCGATTTCGAAGAAGCATTCACAAGAGTTGATGTGATCGCGGCGCCGACGGCTCCGACAGTGGCGTTTAAGTTAGGCGAGAAAGTAAATGATCCGCTAGCAATGTATCTCGCCGATATTTATACCGTAACTGCGAATCTCGCGGGCATTCCGGGGATTTCCGTTCCCTGCGGCGAGAATCACGAGAAGCTGCCGATCGGATTGCAAATCTTTGGCCGGCACTTTGATGAAGCGACGGTGCTGCGAGTGGCGCACGCGTATGAAGGTGGGGCGGTTCGTAGCTAAGGTCCGTCCGGTGAGTGCGGCGTAACGACTAAAGAGGCTCGTAGTATTTTTCCCCGGCGCAGGAGCGGCAGAGGATTTTGCCGTCCCGCAGAACTTCGCGGTGGAAGTTGATGCCTTCTCCGCAGCGGGAGCAGACGATGCGGTTGGACTTATAGCCTGGGAACTCTTCGGGAAGTAACTCGACTTTGACCCATTGGGTGGTGAATAAGTCGTCGTCGGAAAGTTCGCGGTAGGCGAGCATCTGCTGCTGGTTCTTGTTTTCGATTTCGGGATGGAGTTCGCGGGCGAGCGTTTTCGACGATTCTTTGGCGGCGACACGGATGGCTTTATAGCGATGGTCCGAGGTCGCGACCTTCAGAGATGGGGACGATTGTCCCCCAGCGGCTAAAGCCGCATCCCTTCCGGTCGCTGACGGCACGACTAAAGTCGTGCCCTTCCCGTTTTCGTCGATCTGCGAAGAAACGTGGGTGGCGAGGTCGACGAAGGTGGCGGCCATCTTTCCCCAGTCGCGGAATTTGAGAGCGCGCTTGCCGAGGCGGCATCCGGTGACGACGGCGATGGCATCGGTGGCGCAGCGGTCGATTTCGACGAAGGTGACAAGACGCTTGCGGTCTTTACCGCGCGGGTCGTCGATGCCGAGTTTGGCGAGGCCAAGCATAGCGAGGCGCACACCGAGAATTTGCCCGGCGCAGAGATGGCCGTGGGCCAACTCTGCTTGCCGAATAAGATCATCAAT
Organism: Terriglobales bacterium; assembly: GCA_030038475.1. Lineage (GTDB taxonomy): Bacteria > Acidobacteriota > Terriglobia > Terriglobales > Acidobacteriaceae > Acidiflorens. The sequence continues at coordinate 23,155 of JASHOU010000185.1, forward strand.
GGAAACCATGATTGAGTAATTTTGTAATCGGGTAATTGTGTAATCTAAGGAACGCTCGTGTTTCGCCAGTCGTTGGGCCGAAGGGAGAGCAGATCCTTCCGAATACTATTCCGAACCGTTTTCCCACCAGCGATACTTCCTAACAAAGATTACCACCTCCCTCGGAGTCCTCTTGAACTTCGTAAGATCGAACTTTCTATTGCAGTGGTTATCACCCACCACTCCCGACGTACGAATCTCGTCCAGAGAAAACAAACCGGTGGAACATTGAATGCCACCTCCGGCATAGGTGATTTGCAGGTCTAACAACTTGGACAGCCTTTGCCGAGAAACTGCTTCACGTTTGTCGCCGCTGTTACTGCTCTGATTCTCCGAAGGCGTGGAACGAAGCTTTTCGTCGGGGAACAGCACCCTCCCATCATCGTCTGCGGTTCCTTGAAGAGGCATACCCTGTTCCACGATCGGCCTATGGGTATCAGGATTGATTCGATACACTAAAACCCCGCGGCGTGGCACCGGCTTGCCATCTGTAGCGTTGATGAGTTGCACGGTAATGATAGGACTTCCTTGCTGCGCATGAGATGCTACAGCCACCAAACAGCAGAGTGCCGAAACTATCCAGTAAGACCTCATTGTGCGGCACAACTTCCGCTAAGGAAGCGAGTATACGGCTGTGCGATTGCGGAATTCCGAGTATTAATTACAAGCGATACGCTGCTTCGACCCGGGTGCAACGGATTCAATGGTCCTTCGACTCCGCTTAGGATGACACGGGTTGGGCAGTTTCAAATTGCAAATTACCCGATTACAAAATACTTAATTTCACAATCCTCTCTACTTTCTACGCCATCTTACTCCGTCCTTCGTATTTTCCACGATGATACCCGCGTCGGTCAGCTCTTTGCGGAGTGCGTCGCTCGCCTTGAAGTTGCGCGATTTTCTGGCCGCTTCCATTTCGGAGAGCTTTTGGTTGATTTGCTCGTCGCTGAGCTGCGTGGAACCGGCGATCTCCAGTAACTCGGGGCTGATTTCCTTGGCTTTCTCCGTGCCTTCGGCTCGGGCCCAGTCGAGAATGGATTTCATCTTCGGCTGATCGTCGTCTTTCAGCACGCTGAAGATCTCGTCGAATTTCTCGAGCGTGGCGAGCAGCGCTTTGGCATCATCGTTGTGAACCTCGTCGGCATCGAGCGCGGTGTTGGCTTTGCGCAGCATGTCGAAGATCGCGCCCTGAGCTTCGGCGGTGTTGAGGTCGTCGTTCAGCGCGCTGGTGATTCGGGCGGCGGTTTCGCCGGCGAGCTGGGTGATGGCTGGGTTCGATCCCGCAGCAAATTGAGTGCTCGTCAGGCGAAAACGGAAGTTGCGCAGCTTTTCTACCGAGCTGGCGGCCGACTTCAATCCGTCGAAGGTGAAGTTCAGTTGATTGCGATACGGAACCTGCGTGAGCAGCCAGCGAATCGACGATGGCTTGTGGCCGCGCAGCACGAGGTCGCGGAGGGTGAAAAAATTGCCGAAGCTCTTCGACATCTTCTGGCCTTCGACGAGCAGAAAACGCACATGAAACCAGTCGTGCGCAAGCTGCTGCCCGCTGAGCGACTCCGACTGCGCGATTTCGTTTTCATGATGCGGAAAAATCAAATCTTCGCCGCCGGCGTGCAGGTCGAAGCTGGGGCCGAGCTCCTCCATTGACATTACTGAGCACTCGATGTGCCAGCCGGGACGGCCGGGCCCGATCGCCGTCTCCCAGAAAGCCTCGCCGGGTTTCGGAGCTTTCCATAGCGCGAAATCGCGGGCGCTGTCTTTTTCGTATTCGTCGACGTCGACGCGCGCACCGTCGGTCATGCCGGCGAAATCTTTTTTTGAGAGCTTGCCGTAGGCGGGAAATTTCGCGATGCGGAAATAATAAGAGCCGTCGTCGGTGCGATACGCGAAACCTTTCTTTTCGAGTTGGGCAATGAAATCGGCCATCTCGTCGATGTGCTCGGTGGCGCGGACGAGGAGTGGCTTTTCGATGTTCAGAATCGCGGAATCTTCGAGAAACGCCTGGGTGAATTTGGCGGTATATTGCTGCACGGTGACGCCGTCGCGTGCGGCGTTGCGGATAATCTTGTCGTCGACGTCGGTGATGTTCATGACGTAGCGGACATCGTATCCGCTCTGGCGCAGAAAACGGTAAAGAAGATCGACGGCGATGAAGGTGCGGAAATTGCCGATGTGGCCGTAGTCGTAGACGGTGGGTCCGCAGGCGTACATGCGAACGCGGTTGGCGTCGATGGGATGGAAGTCTTCTACTTTTCCAGAGAGCGTGTTATAGAGGCGGAGGGGCATGCGCGTTGGACGAAGGGATATTCTATCGCGGGAGAGCCGCCAGCTTCGAGCCGCGAGCTTCGAGCCACGAGTTGAGACGATGAACGAAAAAAACAGCACTCTGCTGTTGACAGTAGATTTGACGGGCACGTTTGTGTTTGCGCTGGAGGGCGCAATGACCGCCATCCAGTTTGAACTCGATTTTTTCGGCGTGATGGTGCTGTCGTTTGCCACGGCGCTGGCGGGCGGAGTGATCCGCGATCTGCTGATTGGCGCGGCCCCGCCGGCGTCTCTGCGCGACTGGCGTTATGCGGCCACGGCGTTCAGCGCCGGAGCGGGCGTGTTTTTTTTTCATCATTATTTGTTGCAGATTCCGAATGCGGCGATTATCGGGCTGGATGCGGCCGGGCTGGCGCTGTTTGCCATGGCGGGAACGGAAAAGGCGCTGGCTTACAAGATGCATCCGTTTATTGCCGTGTTGTTGGGCACGATCACGGGCGTGGGCGGGGGCACGGTGCGCGATATTTTTCTGGCGCGCGTCCCTAGTGTTCTGCAGAGCGACGTTTATGCGACGGCGGCGATGGCGGGAGCGTTGGTGATGGTGGTGGGGCGAAAAGCGGGATTGTCTCCGGCAGCGGCCGCGGGAGTGGGTGGAACAGTATGTTTTCTGCTGCGCGTGATTGCGGTGTGGCAGCACTGGAACCTGCCGCGTGTGACCGCGCCGTAGGCCGCGTCGCAATGAGACACACGCGTTGATCAGTTGCTGGAAGCGGGTTCGTGCAATTTGCGAGATGGCGTCAAGGCGTATACAGAAAGAACGACCATCATCGGGTCGAGCGGGCGACGGTAATAAAATTCCGGGCTGGTGATGTAGTAGATGAGAGGAAATATCAGCAGCAGGATGGTGTAGAGATAAGCTGCGTCGGGGCGTCGTTTCCAGGCTTTGCGCAGCCCGACGAGCGCCAGCACGGTGAAAGCGCTGCAGAAGGGAATATTTTCGGGGTCCCATTGTTCCAGTTGCAGGTAGGATTTGTCGAGGCTCCAATAACCGGTCCACATGAAGACAAATCTGCGCACGGTGGTCCAGGCGTACCAGCCGGGATCGCTTTTGATCGATGCAATAGCCTGAGCTTTTTTGGTTGCCATGTATTTCAGTTCGCCGTCGCGCTGGAACTCGGCAACTTGGGCGGCGTTTTCCCACGGACCCAGTTCATGCGGCTCCCAATAATCTGTCGTGCCTTTTGTGCCCATGCGCAGCACCAGGCCCATGTTGTCGCGGAACACTATGAAGGTATGAAAAGTGCGCCAGTTGCGCACCGTCCACGGAACAATAACTGCGACCAATGCCAGGCCCAGCGCCACATTTGGCAGCACCCACGGGCGGCGCTTGCGATGCCGAAGATAGGAAATTCGCGCCTGCAGAAACGGAAGCACCGTAATTACAGTCGCGCTGTTCAACGCAGCAAAGCCCCATAGCAATCCCGCGCCGACCCAGGCGGAGATTCGCTCGGTATCTTCTAGTTGCATTGAGATCAGAAAGAGCAGGCTAAGTAAGAGCGTGGAAAGCCACGTCTCCCAGATGCGATCGAGCGGAAAATAGATTGCGTAGGGAAAAAAAGCCCAGGTCCATCCTGCCCAGGTGGCGACGTTTACGCCGAAGCTTCTGCGCGCGTAGAAAAAAATTGGCAAGCAGGTCAACGACGAGATCAGCGCCTGAAAGCTGAGCACGGCAAATGCCGCGCTCTTCGTGTAAATACCAAACACCTTGAAAAAGCCGGCGATGATGTAGGGATAAACGGGCGTCATCCAGGCGGTGGGGCCGGTTTTTACGAAGAGCGGACTGCTGAAGCCCTCGCCCTGCACAATCGAGCGCGCGATTCTTCCGGTTTCGAAGCCGAATTTGAAGTGGTCATACTTGGTGAGCAACTGCTCGGGATAGATGAAGCTCATGACCACGAGGCGTATGGCGAGCGCGGTCAATACCATCACGAGGAGCGTGCGGAAGCTGGAGCTGGCGCGGTTTTTGGCGAGGCCGATTTCCCAGGGTCCGGGTTGTTCGGTGTCCACTGTAGCGGCCTGCGAGTCGTTTCGATAATTCACAGATGGCATAGGTTGGCGAATGGCATAAGTTTGCGGCTAGGGCTTAAGCTCCGGCGTCAGTCCGGTTTGATGCAGCCGATGCTGTACCAGGAATGCGTAATGCACGGCAGAAACAATGGTGAAAATAAAAGTCGCGCGCAAAAAGACGGTGCGGCCAATCCAGATCCAGCGCACGGGTTCGACCAGTTGGAGCATCACGAAAAAAATCGCGGCGACCTGGGCGAAGGTATTGGCTTTGCCAAAAATGCTGGGGCGAAAATCGCGCAGGCCGGCAATCATAAAAAGCACTCCGCTGATCATGAGGATGGAAATATCGCGGCTGAAAACCACGATCGTATATTTCCATGGAACCAGGACGCGCTGCTCGATTGAGAGCACGAGAAACATGGTGCTCATCAGCAGCTTGTCGGCGATGGGATCGAGATATTGGCCGAGCAGCGTTTGCTGATGCAAGCGGCGCGCCAGCAGCCCGTCGAGGCCGTCGCTCAATCCAGCAAGAACGAAGAGTGCTAGCGCCCATTTGAAATCGTGCTTGACGAGATTGATGACGATGAAGGGCAGAAAAATCATGCGCAGCAGGGTGAGCTGATTGGGAGCGGTGAGGATTTGGCGCAGGTTCACCGCGATCGTTCTCCCTCGGCGGTTGGGCGGGAACCCGCGAGAAACTCGCTCACCAGCAGCGGGGCAGGATCCTGGCCGGTTTTCTGCGCGAAGCGCTGCGCGAGCGAGGGAAGATTTCCCTCGGGCAGATCGAGTTCCATGCGCTCTACGCGGTGCATGGGAAAGAAAACCACGCCCGAGGTGAAGGGCTCGCCGTCGCGAGTCTGGGTTACGAAATCGTCGAACGAGGAAAGATCGACGCCGCGCAGGCTGAGGCCCTCGGCCGAAAGCTGGAGAATCGCACCCCAGAATTTTTCGCGGGGATTGCCGAGCGTCGCGATGACTATTGCGCCGGGGCGAAAGGGGGCTGCGGCTTGAGGCTCTTGGTAAAAACTGGTGCTGGGCACGATGCGATTGTCTTATTTGAGGGGCGGGGAATGCAAATGGAGCTATGATTGGGCGAGCTGTCAACTGACGTTCTGGATGCTACCTCGATTAACAATAGCTCTTTAGGAGACAATTGCTACTGCACCATGGCAGCCAACCGTTCACGCAATCGGATAATGTGCCTCGCTCTGCTCATAAGCTGCGCCTCGATTGGAGCGGCGCAGGTCCCAGCCACGAGCGCAAGCGACAGTATCCCGGTTCCGTTTGAGAGGGACGGCAGATGGGGATACGAAGACGGCAGGGGAAACACGATCGTCGCTCCTCAGTTCGCAAAGGCGGAAAAGTTTTCAGATGGTCTGGCGGCCGTTTACGTCGAGATTGCTCCAGCATCCGCTGCAAACGCCATAGGATCGCGTGACGCGGGCGTTCCGGCGATCCGAAACGAGAAAAAATGGGGATTTATCAATGACCATGGCGAAATGGTGATCGCGCCTGAATTTGAGGCCGTGGGCCACTTTTCCGAGGGACTAGCAGCTGCTTCCCGCGAGTTGCCATGGAGCGATGGCGAGACTTGGGGCTATATCAACAAGCATGGGGAGATGGTCATCAAACCGCAGTTCAACGCTGCATCCCCGTTTTCCGAAGGGCTGGCGCTCGTGTACGCCGGTGGGATTCCGTTGACCGACAATTTCGTGTTGAGTTTTGTCAAGATGGGCTACATCGACAAGGGTGGACGCTGGGTGATTGGGTCAAATTTCTGGTACTTCTTTTACGACAATTTTTCCGAGGGTGTCGTTCCGTTTAGGAAGAACTTTGGCAAATGGGGCTACTTGAATCAGCAAGGAAAGATATTCATCCGACCGCAATTTGACTGGGCTGGGAGTTTTTTTCACGGACTGGCCCCCGTCCTGGTTTCGGGTATTTGCACGCACATTGATAAAGGCGGGCACATTGTGGGTCAGAGCACGCCACAAATCAGATCCGGCAAGAAGAATCCCGAGCAGGATCGTCGTGGTACGTATACTCGGGAGCCGACAGAATTTCCCTGCCTTTAGCTCGCGGCATTAGGGGAGTCAAGGGTATCAGTACGTGCCAGTTGGCATTACCGCTCTCTCTCATTCTTCACCGCCTTCAAATCAATCCCCACTTGCTCAGCTTTCTTATAAAGATGAGAGCGCTCGAGGCCGAGTGAGCGCGCCGTGTTGGAGATTTGGTGGTGATTGCGTTTCAACTCCGTGAGGATGGTTTGCCTTTCGAAGGCGCGGACGCGGTCGGCCAGAGGACCGGCGGACAGCGATGCGGAGCCCGAGCCAGCGAAGGCAGAATCGGCACTCCCAAGGGCGATTGCGATCGAAGCGGGCAGTGCCTGGGAGACGACCTCCGCGGTCACTTCGTTCGATGTTGCCAGCAGCATCAGTCGCTCGACGGCATTTCGCAGTTCGCGGACGTTGCCCGGCCACGGATGCGCTTCGAGCGCAGCCATCGCGTCTGCGGTGAAGCGCATCGGCTTCCATCCGTTGGTGGCGCTCACTTGCGCGGCGAAGTGCTCGACCAGCGCGGGAATATCTTCGCGGCGTTCGCGCAGCGGCGGCAGGCGTAAAGGAAAAACGTAGATGCGATGAAATAAATCCTGGCGAAATTTGCCGTCGCGCACCTGAGCTTCCAAATCGCGGTGCGTGGCGACGACGACGCGCACATCGACCGCGATGGCGCGCTCGCCGCCGATGCGCTCAATTTCGCCCTCTTCGAGTACGCGCAGCAGCTTGGCTTGCATGGCGAACGGCATGTCGCCAATTTCGTCGAGAAAAATTGTGCCGTGCTGCGCCTGCTCGAATTTGCCGAGATGGCGCGCGGCGGCGCCGGTGAACGATCCTTTTTCGTGGCCGAATAGTTCGGATTCGATCAGCTCCGCCGGGACTGCGGCGCAGTTCAACGTGACGAACGGAGCGCCCGCCCGCGGACTGCGCTCGTGTAGAGTACGCGCTACCAGTTCTTTGCCTGTGCCGGTTTCGCCGAGAATGCAGACGCGAGTTTCGCTCGCGGCGACTCGCTCGACTTGCGCCATTACGCGGCGCGTGGTCTCACCTTTCCAGACAATTTCATGTTTGCCGAGGCGGCGCGCCAGATCGCGGTTCTCGCGCTCCAAGCGGCCGAGTTTGAGCGCATTCTCCACGGTCAGAAGCAGCTTTTCGGTGGAGATCGGCTTTTCCAAAAAATCGAGTGCGCCGAGTCGCGTGGCGCGAACGGCCATTTCGATGTGCGCCTGGCCGGACATCATGACAACCGGAGTCGGCACGGCCTGTGCTTTGAGCTCCTCAAGAAGCGCGAGGCCGTCTTTGCCGGGCATGACAACGTCGCTGAGGATCAGATCGAAGGATTGCGATTTGGCCAGCTCCAGAGCCTTGTTAGCGCTGTCGCAGACGGTGGCCTCATGGCCCTCGAGACGAAACGCCCGCGCGAGCGAGGCCAGGGTGTTGGCTTCGTCGTCGACGATAAGTAAGTGCGCTTTTTGCGCCACGATTTTCGACCTCGACTGAATTGCAAACCCAAATCTACCGCAGAGACGCCGAGTATGCCCTAAAATCGCACGGCAATTGAATGCGAAACGTGGTTCCTTTTTCTTTTACGCTTTCGACGGAGATTTTTCCGCCGTGGTCGCTCACGATCGATTGCACAATCGCGAGGCCAAGTCCGGTGCCATATTGTTTGGTCGTGTAATACGGAGTGAAAAGGCGTCCGCATTCGTCCTCGGTGAGGCCGGAACCGGTATCGGAGACGGAAAGCTCCACGCAATCGGCGATTCGGCCGGTGCGAATGGTAAGTTCGCCGCCTTCGGGCATAGCATCGATTGCGTTGAGCACGAGATTTTCCAGCGCCCGATGCAGCAGATCGGAATCGGCGGAAATCTCGGGCAAAGCATCGGCCAGTTCGGTGTGCAACGAAATTTTCTTGTCCTCTGGCCGGTTCGCTAACTGTCCGTGGAAGACGCGCGCTACCGAACCAACAACATCGTTCAGTTGCGTCGGCCTTGGCTGCGGCTGCGGCATCTTGGAGAATTCGCTGAAACGGCCGACAATTGTTTTCAGATGGTTGATCTCGGCGAGCAGCGTGGCCGTTCCCTCAGCGAAGACTTCGTCAAAGATCTCGGGAGATTTTTGCCGCGCGCGCATGAGATTTTCGACTGTGACCTGCAAAGGGAAAAGTGGATTTTTCAATTCGTGGGCCAATCGCCGCGCCAATTCGCGCCACGCAGCCACTCGTTCGGCCTGCAGCGTGCGTTCTTTCTGCTGCACGAGATCTTCGGTCATACGGTTGAACGACGCGGCCAGTTCGCCCAGTTCGTCGCCCGATTCCACATCAACTTTTGCGCCGAGATCGCCGGCAGCAACGCGGCGCGCGGCGTCAGCCAACGAGACGACCGGGCGCGTGACGCGGGCGGCGAACCACAAGCTGGCCACCACCGCTGCCAGAATTCCGACGCCACCGACCAGCAATGCAGTCGAGACGATCTGCCTCTGCAATTCGATCAGCGGACGCCGTGAGCTGCCAACGAGTAAAACCGCCATCAGTGGTTGCTTTGCGTCATCTGCACTTGTCGCGGCGGAAAGCGCTGCGATCAGTGGGATGGCGTGAAACACTTCGGCATCGGCAGGGTCGGAGGTCCAATGAATTACAGCTTGAAATTCGCGGTGCGTGTCGCGCACCTTTTCGACCAGCGGCGCGATCTGGTCGACGCCCGCGGCCGGCCCGTTCAAGTCAAGCAGCGTCCTTGGATTCCACTTTGTGTCGAGGTTCTGATACAACAGCACGCGTGTGCCCGTGGGAATGTCGAGCGTGGAAAGAAAACGCTGATCGAGGCGCTGGCCGCCAATCACGTAGAGCGGCTTTTCTGCCACGCGGGTGGCACGCACGGCAAAAAGGCCTAGGGACGGGCCATCCGGCAGCTCCTCGTGTTTGAGAAAGGCTTCGGGCGGGGCAGAAATGTCCGAGCCCGCGCTTGCGGAAACGGCCGATTCGGGATATCCGAATTTTGCCTGCCACTGAGCCGAAGAAAGAATTGTGCCGCGATCATCGACGAGTTCCAGAAAATCGAGCTGTTGTTGAGCCGCGAGGCTAAGAGCCGCGCCGACGTACTCGCCGGAGCCGGTGCCGTCGCGGTTCATCTCGAGCGCGATGTGTTGCACGGTTTCGCTCGCGGCGACGGATTCAACTTTGCGCTCGACCTCCGCTGCCCGGCGCTCGAACTCCGCTCGAAACTGTGCCGCAACCGCATAGGCGCGCTCCCGATCTGCCTGCTCGAATGAGCCGCGGATGCTGCTGTATACCGATGCCGAAATGACGACGACGCAGATCAGTACGGTCGACGCAAACAGCAGCAGAAGTTTTTTGCGGAAGCTCATCGCGAGCCCGCCTCGGGCCCTGCATTATTGGATGGCAATTCGGATCGTCCCTGATCTGGCCGTCGATCAGCCAGCCAAAAATCTGCCAGAGGAAGCCCGGCCTCGTTCCATTCGCCTGCATTCACATTCCACTCGCGCACGCGCGGACCTGCCGTGTCCGCGACGGGCAAATGAAAGAGTGGAATAACGGTATTCGTAGCGAGCAAACTGCGTTCCGCCCGATAAAGAGCATCGATAGAGTCGGCGCCTGGCGCAGGCTGCGGCAATCCGAGCTGCCGCGCAGCCTGGGCGATCGACGTTTCAGGATCGGAACTGGGTAGCGCGATCCGCACCAGGCGGATATCTTCCGCTCCGGCCAGCGATACTCGCAGCGTGATGCCAACTTCGCGCGCGTTGAGTGCGATGCGTTCGGCAATCAGTTGGGCTTGCGGATCGCGCGGGTCGTAACTCAGATTCAAGGCGGCGCTCAGATCGAGCGTTGAGCCGGGATTGAGCGGGGGCTGCCGTGAATCGGCCAGCAGACTGCGCGCGCGTTGCGGATCTGGCTGCTTGGGAAAAAGCGCGGCATAGCCGGTCATCCAGTTGGGCAAGATGCTGGCTGCGAGTTCTCCCGCGCCTTTCAATAATACCGACTGGATGGGCTTGCGATCGATAGCGAGCGCAAGGGCCTCACGCAGGCGAGGGTCTTGCGCTTTTGAACTCTGAGGGAAAACCAGCGCCAAAAGTTCGATGGGCAGCGACGCGAATGTCTCAGCGCGCCGGTCGGAGCCAGCGCCGGTGGCTGTCTGCGGCGCGGTTTCGATCACGTCGGCTTTGTCGAGTTCGAGAGCGACGGCCTGGTCGCGCAGCGATTTGCCGAATTCAATGGCGATCGCATCCAGAAAAGGACGACCCGCCCAGCTCTCTTCGTTGGCGGCAAGGCGAAGCAGTTTGCCGGGCTGCCATTCGGCGACAAGAAATGGCCCGGTACCGATAGGCTTACCGCTGTCATTTTTATCGCGCTTGAGCAGAAGATTACGCGGCAGCGCGAGTTCGGCGAGCAGCGAAGACATGGATTTTTCGCTGTCCTTGCCGTCCTCTTTGTTGCACTCAATGATCACCGAATCGGCCGATGCGCGAACATTCCAGCCGGGATGAATCGCCGCCAGAATCTGTTCGATGGCAGCGGGCGATGCCGCACTGCCATCGTGGAACTTTACGCCGCGGCGCAGTGTGAATTGGCATTGCCGCGTGATCGGGTCGCTCTGCCAGGCCACGGCCAGCGCCGGATGCGGCTTGGCTTGCGCGTCGAGCGTAACGAGCGTATCGCCGACGAGCGAGAGCGTACGGGCTATATCCCAGTAGTCGCCGGGCGCAGCGTTCTCGGGAAGTTCGAGAGTGGCCGGAGACGATTGCATCATTACGCGCAACGTGCCGCCGTAGTGCGGGCGCGTGGCGGCAGATGCGGGCGTTGCGGTCATCACGCACGCCAGCGAACTAATTGCCGCAAGAAACCGATATGCGAAACGCCTCATACCATCCTGTATCTTTCCGCCTGACAATTGCGATTGCAGCATCGCCGCCGCTTTCCGGCCACAGCGCAGTGATTCGGCCATCGAACTCCGCGGCTGAACTGGCCGGCACGGGATCGCGATCGAGAATCTCGAAGGCGCGGAGACCATCGCGCCCGGCGTCGCCGTTCTGCGAATCGCGATTTTCCGAATCATCATCCTCCGAAATCAGCAACTGCGTGCCAGAACCGCAACTGGAGTGAAGCGCCGCCAGTTCACTTCCCGGTCTTGAGCTGCGGATCAACTGGTCCGTCATACCATCCACCAGATGCAGCGATCCATCGACGCCCGCGAAGGCCCACAGCGCATAGTTCGACCGTGGAAGCGCGGCCGCCGAGTAGAACGATGGAACGTTGGAAATTTTTCCAATGCCGGGCGAGAGAACTCCGGTGAAGAAGTTGCGCGACGCGGCATAAAAGGCGCGCACGGAATTGTCGTCCGCGGTCAGCGGCCACGGGTCGTCGCTATCGGCGCAGGCCAGTGCGAGCGGCGAGTTGGTGGTCGAGCGGCAGACGGTTCCGGGAAGGTAAAGGTCGAAAAGACGATCGCGGCGAATCAGCAAACGTCCGCGCAGATCGCGGGGGAAGATGCGCGAGTGAACGATGGGCAGGGAGGCTTCCAGTTCCCAGCGTGCGGCTGGATTTGCAGCCTGATGACGATAGATGACGACCGCAGCTGGTTCGAGGACGAGCAGGCGCGGGCTTCCTGACATATCACCCCGGGACATATCGATGAGCGCGGCGTCGAGCATGGGCTGCTCCTGCGCCAACAACAGCATTGTCTTTAGAACGAGTGGCGGTGTGGCCGCGAAGGATGTTTCTGCTGGCGGCCTCGGTAACGAGACCAGCGCAACTTTCTGCTCGTCGGACCCTACGGTTATCACGGCCGTCCAGACGTATTCGCGCAGGCTTTCGGAAAGAACGACTGCGATGGTTCCCGCCGACTGGTCGGCTTTCGCGGCGTGCACGCCTTCGATCTGCAACTCGTCTACGAGCGCGGTGCGCACTTCGCGTACGGATTGTTCGTCGAGCGACGAGCGGTTGGTGATTTCAAGAACGAACGTTCCGGAACCCGAAGCGGCGGCGATTTTGTTCGCCAGTTGGCGCGCCGTATCTGACAGCGGCGAAGCGCATAAAAAAGATGGAGAATGCAAGACCGCAAGCAAGAGCAAAGTCAGCCAAGCCAGCCGCAGACTGCTCGATGTTCGCGCTCGCATGTGTGGAATGGGCTGATTATAGCGCGTGGTTGATGGGGATTTGCTCATAGGTCAGTTCTCAGTTCTCAGTTCCCAGTGAAACCGCCGTTCAGATTTTTCTGGGAACTGGGAACCGCGAACTGAGAACTCACCCCGAAGCTATTGCTGCGGCTTTCCATCCTCTACATCGTCCGACTGGCTTACGTGATTTGTGGCGCCGATGCCGCGCAGTACGTCATTGGTGAAGAAAAATTTGCCATCGGCCGGGACCATCATGATCTGCAATTTATCGGAAAGGCGCTCGGCGACGATCTTGTTGATGAGCAGCGGATTCTGCTTCAGGATCGCGCTTTCGCTGGTCATGCGCTCGGCGTCGGCAGCGGCGGTCAGACGGATGCGCTCAGCTTCGGCCTGGGCCAGCAGTTTGCGGCGCTCCATCTCGGCTTTGCTGTCGATGAGTTTGGCTTCGCCGGCGGCCTCGGCGTTCTTGACGGTCGCTTCTTTGCGCGCCTCGGCTTCGAGCTTCGATTGCTCAATCTGCTTCTGCTTCAGCGGCAGCGTGTATTGCATGGCATCGGACTCGCTTTTGGCCTGCAGCACGCGAACGGCGGCTTGCCCTTCAGCTTGTTTTACCTGTTGAACTTTGTTTGCCTCGGCGTCGGCTTCGGCGATTTTCACCTGCTTCTGGTGAAGCTCGGTTTCGACTCCCATGCGGTCGTTTTCCTGTTCTTTGAGGAGCAGAGATTCGAGACCTTTAGCATATTCCTCGGGAAGTTCGATGTCGCGCAGCATGACTTCTTTCACCACGATGCCGTCGGCGGCGAGGCGTTGGCGAATGATGTCCGCGGAGCGCTGGCGAATCTCTTCGCGCCTGGCGGAAAAGACTTCGCGCACAGTGTAGTTCGGCACCAGTTCACGCCAGGCCGTGGCTACGACGGGCGGGACAATTTCCTTTTCCAGCGGCTGCGGCAGATTGGCTTGAATGTAGTCGAGACGCTTGGGATCGATTTGATAACGAACCGTGATCGCAAGGCCGAGTGTCAAGCCTTCTTTAGCTTGCACGTTCAACGGTTCGCCTTTCGCTGCGCCTTTTGCGGGTCCATCTTCGCCGAGGCCGGTGGTGAAGAGCTGGTCGCGGGTGTTGAACAGCTCGACCCGCTCAACCATCGGCGCAACGAAGTGCACGCCCGGATATAAGATTCCGGGCAACGTGCCTCTGGTCTGACTGACGCGCACGCCGGCCATTCCACTGGGCACGATTACGATGCCGGCGGAAACGAGCAGCGGAGCCCAGGCCAGCATCGCGAAGGCAACGGACGTTCGCCAGCGCATGGCCGGCGCTTGGCCAGGCGCGCCGGCTTCGGGGTCGGGATGCAGACGCTTACGCTGCCAGGCGATTAAGAGGTAAGAGTCATAGCCAAGAATTGCGGCGGCGACCACGAACATCGCAATCCCCGCACTCAACAACAGATCCTTCAGCAAAAGCATGGTGGTGTTCCTTTCAATTCTCAATTCCGGTGAGCATTTCGAGACGATTGTTGAGGGGTTTCCGCGCGCGGCGGGCGAAGGCCACGCGAACGATTTGTCCAAAGATGAGTTCTTCAATCAGAAGCGAAGCAGCCAGCGAAAATGTCAGGCCGCCGATGATGACCAGAGCTTGCAGCATGGTTTCCATGTTTCAGCCTCCGCGCTTGCAGAGAGTAAAGGCACGTCGGGAGCCATAGGCAATGGATTGAAAGCAATGGAGTTCAGATCGCGAAGTTGCCGGTTTGTGTATCTAGAGAAACGCGGGCGTGGATTCTGTGACACGCCGCTCCGCGGGCTTTTCGGCGCAGTATGAAGCGCTCGACATATAGCGGCCCACGGCTGACAACCAAGGTTGGTTTGAAACTTAGCTTCCGCTTACGCATCCCATTTTGTGGTAAGGTCTGCTCGATCGGACAGAATCTTCATGGTCACGCGACTCGATGACAAGGGATTGAAACGGCAGAGCCGCCGCCAACTGCTCAAACTGGCGCCGGTCGCCGCATTGGGCGTGTTTGCGGCGCCGGGGTTGAACGACCGTCTGGTGATGGCCGGAGTTCATTTCAGCGATTGGGCGGCTGGCGTTCTGTTTCGCAAGCAGCATCTTGCGCAGACTTTTCCGGATTCCGAAGTCGTGCCGTTCGCGAAATTTCCCTACAACTATTACGACGTGGTCGACCCCGGAGTCGATCTCGAAAACTGGACGCTGACGGTGGAGGGCGACGTTCAGCGGCCGGGCGAATACACGCTGGCGCAGATCCAGGCACTGCCGAAGATCCGCCAGAACACGCGCCACGTTTGCGTGGAGGGCTGGGATGTGATCGGCTCTTTCGGCGGGGTGCGCATCTCCGACTTCCTAAAGTTGATTGGGGCGAACACGAGCGCGCGTTTTCTCGAGGTCACCTGCGTTGACGATTATTACGAAGTACTGGACATGGAATCGGTGCTGCATCCACAATCGCTGCTCTGCTACGAGATGTATGATCGGCCGCTCGATCGCGGGCATGGCGCGCCGTTGCGCCTGCAAATGCCGACCAAGCTCGGATACAAGCAGGCCAAATATCTCGATACCTTCCGCGTGGCCAACGTTCTGACGCCCGGCAAAACCGGCTACTGGGAGGACCAGGGCTATAGCTGGTTCGGAGGTCTGTGATGTCAGACGAGGAACGGCGCGAGCCCGGGAAAGAAGATCAAGCTGGCGCAGAAAAAGATGCCGCTGCGCCGCCGGACGCGGCGGCGAGCGCTGAAACCGAGAACGTCTCCATCGAAGCGACCGTCGAAAAAATAGAGATGGTTGCGGACGAAGCTACACCGGAGGAAACAACAGCAGAAGAGCCGGAAGGGATTCGAGCGGCGTATGAGCATCCGCTGGCGATTCGAATTACACACTGGGTGAACGCCATCAGCTTGTTCGTGATGATTACCAGCGGATTGCGGATTTTTCGCGCCTTCCCCAGCTTCGGCCCGAAGATTCCGGAAAAAGTTCTGCTCGATATTCCCAAGTCGCTCACGCTTGGCGGCTGGCTGGGCGGAGCCTTGCAGTGGCATTTCACCTTCATGTGGCTCTTCGCCGCGAGCGGCACGTTCTACGTGGCGTACCAACTTATCAGCGGGCACTACCGCACTCTGTTATTCACGCCCCGCGACATTCTCGGCGTCTGGCCGATGGTCCGGCACTATTTTTTCTTTGGGCCCAAACCGCCGGCGACGGGTCAATACAATTCTCTGCAAAAACTGGCTTACACGTCGACCATTGGATTGGGCGCGTTGTCGCTGCTCACCGGGATCGTCCTGTACAAACCCGTCCAGTTTTCGTGGCTGGCATTTCTGTTCGGAGGGTTTCATCTCACGCGCATCTGGCATTTCGCGGCCATGTGCGGATTCCTGGCATTCATCCCCGGGCACCTTATCATGGTCGCAGTGCACGGCTGGCAAAATTTCTATTCCATGCTCGTAGGATGGAAGCGCGATCCAGAGTATCAGGAGTAAAGGGAAGCCCAGGTGTCAGGGTTCAGGTCTTAGGCTTCAGGAAAAATGGTTCGCCCGGCCTGAGTGATAAATACGGCCTAAGACCTGACACCTGTCCGATCTAGTGCTTCATGTTGTCGTCGGACTTCGTCTCATCTTTCTTCGTGGTGTCTTTCTTCGTGGTGTCGGCGGTTTTCTTTTTCGCCGTTTTCTTGGATTTCTTCTGTGTCTTGGACGTGTCCTTCGCCATGTCGTCCTTCTTCATGGTGTCGCTCTTCATCTGATCGTTCTGCATGTTGTCCTGCTTCATGGCATCGCCCGATTGAGCGAATGCCAGCGTGCCGAACAGCATGGCTGTGGACAACAGTTTTGTAGCAATATTCTTCATGACGCATTTCTCCTTTTTGTCGAATCGTTGGCGAGCTAGTCGCCCCGAATGTGCACGACCACGGTATGAGATTCGCTGAACGGCGGGAAGTTACAGCACTCGCAAAAACTCGACGACAATAGTTTCTCGGCGAATAAGGATCATGCTGGCCGTCATTCCTAACGATACCGCCTGACGATACCGCAATTCGTCAGACGTGCAGCAGTTTCCATCCCAGGCTAATTCCATTCGAGATATGCTCGCGCGCGGAGCCTTGGCCCAGGTGCGCGGCCAACATTTGAGCGAAGCAGTGAGGACTCGAGCGAAACACCTGCATGGTGCGACGCCGAGCCTGGCTGTGTTTAGCCAGGAAGAGCATCATGCCCGCCATCAGTGTGGGCCGGCGTAGCAGAGCGCGATGGCCTTTTTCATAGCGAGCAAGATCCCCACTCGCCATGCAATCGCCCAGCAGTACAGCTTGTTGAAAAGCGAGGCAAAGGCCTTCCCCAGTGATGGCGTCGACTCCGCCTGAGGCGTCGCCGACCAGTACGACCCGGTCGCGATAGACGCACCGCAACCTCCGAGTAACGGTGGTCGCACCGCGTTCGCTGGAACTGATTTCTGCATTTGCGAGGCGCGCGCGAAGTTCCGGGAATTCGCCGATCGTTTCGTCCAGCGCCGCTTGCAGCCGCAACTTCGGATCGGACGAGATCAATGCCACGCCGACTTCGTCGTCGCTGACAGGTGTGACATAAATCTGGCTGCGGCGACCCCAGTGCAGCTCGACAAAGTCCGTCCACGGCGCGACGCGGTAGTGCCGACGGAACCCGTAGCGCAGGTTTCTGTTTTCATCTGCTTGCCGTGTCGATCGATCCAGCTTTGCCCATCGGCGAACGCGTGATCTGGATCCATCGGCACCAACGATCCAGCGGGCGCGGATCAATTTTCCGCCGACCAATGCTCCGTTGAACAATGCTCCGTCGGCCATCTCTCCACCGATCGACGGACCGTCCGCGTGAAGCCCCGCAACCGGCGTCCGCCAGAGCAGGTAAACGCCGCTCGCGGCCGCGTGATCTATGAGGAGGCGATGCAAGTGAGTCCGCCGGATTCCATACGCGGCACCTCGCGCGAAGCGAGCCTCAGCTTGTTTGCCATCGCTCAGGAAACGAATGCCACGGAATGGATATGCGTCCCGGGTGGAAATTGAAATGCCGAGTTGGTGCAGGGCGACGACTCCATCCGGCATCAGCCCTTCGCCGCACGCCTTGTCGATGGGCGGGATGGCGCCATCCGCAACAACCACGCTCAAACCGTGACGCCGCGCCGCGATGGCCGTGGCCAGGCCGGCTGGGCCGCCGCCGATTACCAGGACGTTTACGGAATGGGGAAAAAAGCTCACAGGTTGGCCAGGTCTCAAAGTTTCAACGTTTCAAGGTTTCAGAGTTTCAGCGTGCCACGATCTAGTGCACAATTTTTGCCGGCCTCCATGAAACCTTGCTACTCTGAAACCTTGAGACCTGAACCCTTGAAACTTTGCTTCTGCCTACCATTGCAGCAAGACGAATTCCGCGCAGAATCCTGGACCCATCGCCGCCAGCAAGCCGAGCGTGCCGGGTTCGGGCCGGCGATTTTTCATCACTTCTTCGAGCACAACCAGCACCGAGGCCGACGATAAGTTGCCAGTCCGGCGCAAACACTGCCAAGAAACGTCAAGTTCGCCGTTCTCTAAACCAAGCGCGTCGGCTGTGGCCTCCAGAATCTTCGGACCGCCGGTATGCAATACCCAGGCGCCGATGTCAGCGCGAGTCAATCCCCGGCTGGCGAGAAACTCGTCGACATTGCCGGCGAGGTTCTTGCGAATCAGGTCCGGCAGTTCGCGGGAGAGAACAATGCGAAAGCCTTTTTCCGATATGTCCCAGCCCATCATCTCTTCGGTATCGGGATAGAACACGGAACTGGTTGCCAGTATGTTTGGTCCGGAAAGTCCAACAGCAGCATCAGTGCCGGCAACAATCGCGGCGGCTGCGCCGTCGCCGAACAGGCCCGACGAAATCAGATTGGCCATCGATAGATCCTGGCGCTGCAGCGTGAGGGAGCAGAGTTCGACCGCCAGCACCACCGCGAATTGATCCGGATATGCGCGCACATAATCGGCCGCGCGTGAAATTGCCGCCGCGCCTGCCACGCAGCCCAAGCCAAAGATGGGAACACGGCGGATGTTTCGGCACAGCCCCATGCGGTTGATCAGAAGCGCGTCCATTGAGGGACTGCAGATGCCGGTGACAGAAGTAAAAATAAAAGCGCCGAGATTCTGGCCGTGCAAGCTGGCGTCTGCCAGCGCCCCTGCGATTGCCTTCTCTCCCAATTCCTTGGCGGTGCGAATCCAGTGCCGGTTGAACTCGCCCCAGGTTTTTATGCCGGGATACACTTCTTTTGGCAGCGACAGGAATCGTCCGTCCACGCCGGAGTTGCGATGCAATCGGCGCAGCACCTGGGGACTCTCGATGCCATCGCTCCAATACTCCTGGAGAGCGTTGAGAAGTGTTTCCTGCGAGTAGTAGTGTTGGGGAAACGCGCTGGCTGCGCTGACAATTCGCATGATGTTTCGCCCTCAGGTTTGCGCTCATCTCACTACCGGTCAGATGATTGTATGCCGAATAATAAAATTTGGATGCCGGTGTTAAAGTTAAGTTTGTAAAAACCTTGTCAAAAGAGGACTCCCGTGAAATTCATTCTCGGAGCTGTGTTTGGCGTGATTCTGGTGCCCCTTTGCATTTTTCTTTATTTTGCCAGCGGCAGCGCGCCTGTGGCCACCACCGACGGCGACATGCCTTTCGAAACTTTGCTTGCGCATAAGGCTTTGGAAGAGCGCATTGAAAAGGACGCACCCAAGAATGTGCCCATCCAGCCGACCGAGGGAAGTTACCTCGATGCCGCCGAGCTTTACAAACATCACTGCGCGGTTTGTCACGGTCTGCCGCTTTCGCCGAAGTCGTCGATTGCGACTGGTATGTATCCGCACCCGCCGCAACTGTTCGAGGGAAAAGGTGTGACCGACGATGAACCGGGAGAAACTTACTGGAAGATCTTCAATGGCATTCGCCTGACCGGCATGCCCGGCTTCAGCAAATCGCTTTCGGAAACTCAGATGTGGCAGATAGCGCTTCTGCTGGCCAATGCCGACAAACTGCCGGCTTCGGCAAAAGCCGCGCTGGTTGCGCCGATTCAGGCTCCCGCTCCCGCGCCTGCCGGAACGGTTTCTCCGGCATCGCCGAGCGCCACGCCGCCGCCGAAATAGGCCGTGGTGAGCGGCGGATCACGGGCGGCTGACGGCAAGTGAAATGAGAAAAACATGGCATTCAGTCGTCCCAGAAAACTCTTCACCGAAGCGGAGCTTTACGAATACGCCGTGGGAGCGCTGGCGCGCCGCATGCGCTCGGTCGCGGAACTGAAGCGGCTGCTGCGCAATCGCGTCGAAGCCGACACGGAATTCGGCAAGACGCTCGTAGAGCTGATTATCGTTCGCCTCAAAGACCAAGGCTATCTGAACGACGCCAAGTATGCAGCGGCGTTTTCTTCCTATCGGCGGGATAATGACAAATTCGGACGAATGCGGGTTATCACCGACCTGAAGGCGAAGGGCGTGCACGGTGACGTCATCGAAAAGGCCGTTTCTTCCGTCTACGACGAGGTCAAAGAAGAAAATCTTGCCCGCGACTATCTGCGGCGAAAACGGCTTCAGAAGCCGAAAGACAAAGACCAGAAACAGGCAGCTCGAATCTTCCGGCAGTTGATGCGCGCCGGATTTCGGCCTAAGACCATCTTTACGATTCTGAAGAAATGGGACGTAGAGGAAGAAACGCTGGCCGCGCTCGAGAGCGCGAATTCAGAGGCGTCCTAATAGGACGGGCGTAGGCCTATTCCGTGGTTGCGTGGCTCCCCTATCTCTGGTAGAACTCTGCACTGAAGAAATCAACAATTTTTTTTCTGGAGGAACTATGAAGAGCAAGTTATCTCTGAAGTTATGTCTGACGGTCGCAGCGGCGCTGCTGGCGCTTAGCGCATTCTCCTACGCGCAAGCCGGCGATGACATGAAGAAAGCTGCCGACGACACCGGCAAAACCACCAGTACAGCCGCGAAGACGACGGCGCACGCCACCAAGACTGCGGCCAAGGACACCGGCAAGGCCACGGCAACCGCTACCAAGGACACCGGCAAAGCCACAGAAACCGGCGCCAAGGATACAGGCAAAGCCACGGAAAAAGCCGCCGACAAAACCGGCGATGCCACGAAGACGGCCGCGAAGGATACCGGGCACGGCGTGAAAAAAGGCACTAAGGCAGTGGGCCACGGCGTAAAAAAGGGTGCCGAGAAAACGGGCGATGCGGTGAAGTAGTTCGATCTGCCAGTGGCAACGAAGTCGTCTGACTTGGTTGCCGCTTTTCCGCTTCACGCTCGATCAGATTGAGAGCGTTCCGTTATTCGTCAGATTTTTCCGGTTGCGGCCAAGACCATGTAGAGAATCTGCGCCGTCGCCAATCCAATCCAGATGCGCTGGCGAATGCGCGAGCGGCGTATGTCGCGGAGCAAACCGGCGGCGGTGGCTTCGGTGACCAGAGCTTCCTGCTTTTCCTCCGCCAATGCGGCCGGTTGCAGATTGATTGGCCTCGGCGCGTCTGTCGGTTTCGGCTTGTCCGGATAGAACACCTTCGGCGTGTCCAGCACCTCCGACCACATCGGCAGCAGGATCCATGACTTTGGAATAATGTCGAGAATCGGTTTGGAAGTGAGATTTAGAGCCGGCTGAGTCTCGGGCGCAACGCGGTCGGCCAGATTCCGCAGCAGGGAGCCAACCCACAGGCGGCTGAGCTGATCCGTGATCAACTCACCGACATCGACGGGCCGCGATTCCAATTCCAGCGGCGGCAGCGCCTCGGGCGAAATCATGTCTCCGATATTGGTGAAGACGGTGCGAAACCAGGGCAGGCGCAGCCGGTCGCCGAGAGCCAAGCCAGTATTCACGGGCCGCGACGTCAGTATCAGCGGCGGCAGTTTCTCGGGCGCGAAGGTATCGCGCAGATTGCCGGCCAGCGACCGCCAGAGCGGTTGAGTCAGGCTCGCCGGTGGAAGCAAATCCAGCGGGATCTCCGCCTGGACGGCCCCGGTTGGTGAGTCGGAATACCACGCTTCCGCAGCATTTGAGCGGTACAACATAAGAGTTTAGAACGTGTCCCAAGAACCCACTCTTGATCTTAAGATGCAGGGGCGCGGTCTGTCACGCGTCTTTACCGAGCTTTACGGGTTGCGCGACGGGCAGCTTTCGCTCGGCCGGCCGACAACTAGACCGGGCACAACTGAAAAAATTTCCATCCCGCCTCGCCACCGTCGTCCTTCAAACTACCTAATTCCTTGGGTACATGCACTTTAATGCCGTTGAGCCGCACCTCCGGTTCAAGCACAATCGCAAGGCGGGTTAAATGGTGACATCGAAAATGGAGAAGCTCGATTGAGCAATCACGGACAAGCGACAGCCAGGGCTCATGAGAAAACGCGGCGTTTCTCCCGCTATCGCTACGACGCGCGCATTGAGGTCGCGGTTTTTCGTGACGGTCTGACTACGACCTGCTGGGGCCGAATCAATGAACTCGGCCAGGATGGCATTGGCGCGACTCTCAGCGCGGAATTGCAGGCTGGAGAAGTTGTATCGCTGGAGTTCCCCATACCGCTTGCTCCCCACGTCGTCAAACTGCGCGCGCTGGTGTGTTACTGCGACGGACTGCGCTGCGGATTCGAATTCCTGGTAGTGACCGACGAACAAAAGCTGACTCTGCGCCAGGTCTGCGTGGTACTGGCAAACGTTTCCTGAGCCTTCCCGGATTCCCGATTCGATCATTCCATTACTGCCGTAACTACCGGCGAATTGCCCGGCCCGCTTACCATTTCAGCATCGTCGGTGCGCCGAGGGAAAGGACTGTATGGGGGAGAAAACCGCCCCGCCGGCAACAGATTTAAACGAGCCGCCGCAGGGAAAGGTGCCGCACGAAGCGACTGAGCGCGGCGCTCCACCGCCGCTCATCCGTCCCGTCGAAGCCAGCCGCGTCGAACCAGTCTCAACGCAAGCTCCAAACTCGGTGCGCGGCAACGATGCCGCCGAAGTTTCGCTCGCCATCGAGAAAGTGTATTTCGAACAGATTATCGAAAACGCGCCGGAAGCGATCAGCATCGTCGACGAGGGAGTGCGCATTCTGCGCATCAATGGCGAGTTCACCCGTCTGTTCGGGTATACGGCCGCCGAGGCCACCGGTAAACAGCTTGACCAGCTCATCGTTCCGCCCGATCGCTATGCGGAGACGGCATGGATCGGCGAATGCGTGAAGTCCCAAAACAAAATCTCGCTCGAGACGCGCCGCCAGCGCAAGGATGGCTCCCTGGTCGAGGTACTGCTCGCCAGTTCACCCGTAATTCTCAACGGCAATCGGGTTGGAGCCTATGCCTCCTATCGCGACATCACAGATCAAAAGCGCGCCGAAGATCTGAATGCGGCCTTGTATGCCATCGCCGCGCGCAGCCAATCGGCGGAAGATCTGCAGCAGTTTTTTGCCGCCATTCACAATATCGTCGGCCAGTTGATGAATGCGCGTAACTTCTATATCGCCATCTACGATCCCCAAACCCAGCTCTTGAGCTTTCCCTACTTCGTCGACGAACACGATGCCACGCCAGCCCCCAAGCCGCTGGGCCGCGGTATAACGGAATATGTGCTGCGATCGGGTGAGCCGCTGCTGAGCACACCGGAGATTTTCGACGATTTGGTAGGGCGCGGCGAAGTGGAACTGATCGGCGCGCGCTGCGTGGACTGGCTCGGCGTCCCGCTCAAAAGCGGCCCCAATTGCTTCGGTGTGCTGGTGGTGCAGAGTTACAGCGAAAAAACCCGCTTCGGCGACCGGGACCGCGAGATTCTGAAATTCGTCTCCCAGCAATTGGCTGCCGCTATCGAGCACAAGCGCTATGAAGAGGCCCTCCGCCGCTCCGAGTCCCGCTCCCGCTCTCTGATCTTGAGCGCCGCCTTCGGTATTTGCCGCTGCACCGTCAGCGGCAGATTCCTGGATGTGAATCCGGCGCTGATTACCATGCTCGGGTATGGTTCGGTGGAAGATCTTCTGCGGCTGGACGCACGTTTGGAAGTTTTCGTCGATCCGCAGGGACTGGAGCGGCTGGCTGAAGATTATCGCCGTTCCGGAAGCCTGAATGGTGTCGAGGTGCAGTGGAAGCGCAAAGACGGCCGCATCATCATTGTGCGCCTCAGCGGTTGCGCGGCCACCATCACCGATGTGCCGGAAGAAGTCCTGGAGCTGATTGCCGAGGATATCACCGACCGGCGTCAGCTGGAGGAGCAACTTCGCCAAGCACAAAAAATGGATGCGGTTGGCCGTCTCGCGGGTGGCGTTGCCCATGATTTCAACAATCTGCTCATGGTGATCAACGGATATACCGAGGTGTTGCTGGAACAGATGCCGCGCGGCAGCGCCATGCACCATAAAGTGCAATCTATACAGCAGGCCGCCGACCGCGCCGCTACTCTCACCCGCCAGCTCCTGGCGTTTAGCCGCAAGCAGCTCCTGGAGCTTAAGGTGGTCGACGTCAACCACGTCATTGGCGACATGGAGCGACTCCTGCGGCCCCTGATCGGCGAAAACATCGAACTAGTCACGCAACTTTCGCCGGATGCTGGACACACGCGCGCCGATGTTGGCCAGCTCGAGCAAGTCATCATGAACCTGGTCGTCAATGCCAAGGACGCGATGCCGGAAGGCGGCAAGCTTACGGTGAAAAGTTCCGATGTTACCGTCCGCCACAGCTTCAGCGAACACCGTTTCATCCAGCCGGGCCGCTATACGGTCATTTCTGTTTCCGATACCGGCCACGGCATGGACAAAGAAACCCAGTCGCGCATCTTCGAGCCATTTTTTACCACCAAGGAAAAAGGCAAAGGCACCGGCCTTGGCCTTTCTACCGTCTATGGCATCGTCAAACAAAGCAATGGATATGTGTTCGCGCAAAGCCAGGTGGGTACGGGCACAACCTTCTATGTTTATCTGCCTCGCGTGGAGGATTCGGCGGAAGAGCTCAGCCCGGCACAGTCCGAGCAGAACGAAACTGCGGGCTGCGAAACCGTCTTGTTGGTCGAAGACGAGGAATCGGTGCGCGAACTGGTCAATGTGACGCTGGCCTCTCGCGGCTACAAAGTCCTGGAAGCCGAACATGGCGAAGCCGGCCTTCGCATCGCCGAGACCTGCAAAGAAGAGATCGATATCCTCATCACCGATGTGATGATGCCTGGCATGGGTGGCCGCGAACTGGCGAAAAGGTTGGTCGCGCTACGTCCCGGGATTAGCGTCCTGTATCTTTCCGGCTACACAGAAGATGCGGTCTTCACGCAGGGCTCGCTTGGCGCCGGCGCCGGGTTTCTGCAGAAACCCTTCACTCTCCAGAATCTTGCGCGGAAAGTCCGCGAAGTACTGCGCTCGCGGCCGGCACCGTCGCCCGCTCCTAAATCGATAGCCAAGTCGGCTTCGAAGTAACCACTACTTCTTCGCCGTCGGCGGCAAAATGCCGTTCAACCGCAGATACATCGCCGCTTCGGCATAGTGGTCGGCCCAGTTGCTGGCAATTCCCAGCGCGAATCGGCCGTGCGAGAAATCCTGGCCGCCGATGTTGGCGGCGATTTCACCGAGCTTGGAATCGTCCATTTTGGCGAGCGCATCGCCGCAGAAATCGAACGATGCTTTGAGCGCCGCAACCAGCTTATCTTTGCTGTCCGTGTCTTTGACTTCGTCCACCTTGGGAGCGGCGACATCGGCGGTCTTGCTGCAAAGCTGATAGTTCGCCTCAATCATGTGGGCAACCAGGTGGCCGAATGTCATCTGGTCGGGAGTCGGTTTGTAGCTGAACTTATCGGCCGGCATGGCGTCGACGGCCGCAATGGTATTTTTCGAACGGCTGGGAAACTGACCGCGCAGCGCGCTGGCGATCGGGTCTTTGATCGACGTGGCGGCCGGGGCAGCCGGGTTTGCGGCGGAGCTTTGTGCGGGCATAGTTTGCGCGATCACCGTACCGGCGACGAGAAGTAGAACCGTAATTATCGCCATCGGAAACCTAGGCTTCTTCATTTGGTCCTCCTGGGGGCGATGAAAAGGATAGCGCGGGCAGCGCCTCTCGCGCCACAGCGCGACGGTCGATCGCTTATTCAAGCCGTTCATCCAAACCGTGAATCACTCATGCAAACCGCTCATCCGCACTGCGACTGCGCTATCCTAGTACCATGCACGAGCATGGCGGACACGCGCATTCGCATGGCACGGGGCGGGTGCTGCGCATCTCGCTCGCCGTCACCATCGCTTATGTGATCCTGCTGGTGGTGGCCGGAATCCGCGCGCACTCGCTGGCGCTGCTCTCGGAAGCGGGACACAATCTTTCCGATTTTCTCGCGCTGCTGTTGTCGTTGGTGGCGGTGTTTCTGGAAAGCCGTCCGCCGAGCGCAACCAAAACCTATGGATATCGCCGCGCGGGAGTGCTGGCCGCGCTGGTCAACGCCCTGTCGCTGGTCGCCGTGTCATTTCTTATTTTCTACGAGGCGTTCCGGCGCTTGCAGCAGCCCGAGCACGTGCGCGCCGGAGTGATGATCTGGGTGGCTGCGGCGGGCGTGGCCATGAACGGGGCAATCGCCCTGCTGCTGTGGCGTTCCGCCCGCGATGTGAACGTCCGCAGCGCGTTGCTGCATGAGGTCGGCGACACGCTTTCGACCGCAGCCGTAATCGCCGGCGGTTTTGCCATCCTCTGGACGGGTCAGTACTGGATCGACGCGGCATTGTCATTCGGCATCGGCGCGCTGATTCTCTGGTCGAGCTTCGGCATCGTCCGCGAAACCATGAATATTCTGCTGGAAGGCACTCCTCGCGGCATGAGCCTGGAAGCGGTGGACTCGGCGATGCGCAAGATCGCGGGCGTGAACGAGGTGCACGATCTGCACGTCTGGAGCATCGGATCGGAAAACCACGCCCTCTCGGCGCACGTAAAGATCGCCGACATGGCAACCTCAGAGAGCGACGCCATCCTGCGCGAGATCAACGAACAACTCGGGCGGGTTTTTGGTATTCACCATACTACGATTCAGCTCGAACACGTGGTGTGCGAGACCGCTCATGCCTGCGTAATTGCGGTCAATGAGCAGGTGCATGACAGGGATGAAGATGAACACAACCACTCTGCGCACGACCACGGAAGACACAGACACTAGACGCGCGTCGCATGATGAAGCCGACTAGGTGTGATGCTGGCGCTCGAAGATTTCCTTCACCGTCTCGATCGTGTCTGCATCTTCGGCGCGCTTGTCCGGGCGCAGCCGCACGATGCGGGGAAAGCGCAGCGCGTAGCCGCTCTCGTGGCGCGTTGAGCGCATCATATTATTGAACGCAACCTCCAAAACAATCTTCGGTTCCACTGCCAGCCGTAATCCACGTTCGCCGGTTTTGTGAGCGAGAAACCATTGCGTCATTTCGGCAATCTCTGCGTCGGTGAGCCCGGAATACGCCTTGCCGATATTCACCAGTCGCTCGCCGTCCCACACGGCAAACGTGTAGTCGCTGAGCACGCCGATGCGCTTGCCGTGTCCGTATTCGACGGCAGTCACCACTACGTCGAGCGTGGCCAGCTCCCGTTTCATCTTGAGCCACGCCTTGCCGCGACGGCCCGGAGTGTATGGAGAATCAAGGTCTTTGATCACCAATCCCTCATTGCCACGATCGCGCGCAGCGGTGAAGAGAGTTTCAAGCTCGCTCGCCGATTTCGCGGTCGCAACCGGAGCCCGCAAGACATTCTCCCGTGAAATATTCGCAAGGAAGTTTTCGTCCGAATCCTCAAAACTGAGGCTATGCTGTTTTTGGAATTGGCTTGCGACAGCGCTTCGATTCATGGAAATAGGTACGGCAAGAGGAGCGGCAAGAAGTTGGTCGAGAATCTTTGCGCGTTCATGGAACGGGCGGTCGAGCAGCAGCTCGCCATCCGCATACAAAACGTCGAAGACGAGATAGGCGACTGGTATCTTACGCATCAGTGTGGCGCTCACTTTTTTCCGGCCCAGCCGCTGCTGCAGCGTGCTGAAGGGCAAGGCGCGACCGGAAGATCCCGCAGCAGTGACGCTCCATGCGACGATTTCGCCATCGAGAATCGCGTCTTGCGGCAGGCCGGCGAGCGCCGACGGCAATTCGGGAAAAGATTCGGTGATCTCATCGCGCGTTCGCGAAAAGATGCGCACCTCGCCTTGGCTCACATGGGCCTGTGCGCGGATGCCGTCATACTTATCTTCGACCGCGGCATTCTGAAAATAGCTCAGCGCTTCTTCCGAAGATTCGATCGGACTCGCCAGCATGAAGTCGATGGGATGAAAAAGGCGCAGCCGCGCTTCGGCCAGTTTGCCGGCAGAAGCCAGACGCAGCGTTTCGCCCACATCGCCGATCAGCATGTTGGCGCGCTTTACCTGTTCCAGCGGCGCTTCAAAAGCGCTGGCGATGGCTTCTTCTACCAGACTCTCTTTAAGGCCGATGCGTAAGTCTCCGGTGACGATCTTCACAATGTATTTCGCTTCGAGCGGCGTCACTCCCTCTAGAAGCGCGCGGAGAAGAGCTGTTTTCGCGGCTGGCCCGCGCGCCGCGGCAATCTCGGAAAATGCCTCCCGCACTTCAGTGAGCCTGAGGTCTGCGACCGGGCCGGATTTTGGCCGGTGCTGAAGCGTTTCGGCAGCAACCGATCCGGCGTCGCCGTGCCGGCGATAAATCTCTGTCAGTTCAACCTCCGATTTGCCTGACAGATCGCCGATCACCTGCCACAGGATCGCCCCGCCCACCTGCAAAGTTTGTTCTTCGTATGCGGGAAACGGGCGCCCGGAGAGAAATATCGTTGCTGCCGCAGCCTCGTCGGCAGCAAGCGACCACAAATAGCCGGCGACAATCGCCTTTTTCTCCATCTTCTTCGTGGTCGCGGCGATGGCCTCACAGGTTTCGGCGAAGTGGAGCATCCTGCATTCGATTCTATGACTGATGGCTGCGACTTCGCGCCCATTGGCATCGTTGCCGACCACTCAAAATAGAAAACTTCTAAGCTGCTGATTCGCAGCGGGATATTGACGGTGAGTCTCGGCTTTTCCAGGTTCGAGTTTTTCTCCAACTGTGGTACTCTAGCTACACGTTGGAGTCTTCCTTCTCCGAGGCACATCCAATTCCTATGCGACATTGGCGGCAAATTTTGCGTTTTTTGGCGGCGATACAGCTGCTTCCCGCACTCGAAAGCGGCGAGGAAACGCTCGTCGGTGGCCAGGCCGTGCTGGAAGGCGTGATGATGCGTTCTCCGCACGCCTGGGGCATCGCGGTGCGCAAGCCGTCGGGCGAAATTGTTACCCACAGCGAACCGCTGGAGCGGCCCTCCGAACATCACAAATGGATGGGTTGGCCCGTCGTGCGGGGCGTGATGACGCTTGGCCACGCCATGACTCTTGGCTTTCGCGCGCTGAAGTTTTCCGCGAATGCGGCGCTGGAGGAAATCTCGGCCAACGATGCCGCAACGAAAGATTCCGCGACCGCTGGGTCTGCGAATCAAGTTCCCGCCAAGAAGTTTGAGATCACCGGCTGGATGGCGGCATTGAATATGGCGTTTTCCATCGCCTTCTTCATTTTCATGTACAAATACCTGCCGTTGCTAGCGACGACCGAATTAAAGAAGGCAAATCCAATCTTCGGTCAGCAGGTGATGTTCAATCTGGTGGACGGGCTGATTCGCATCACATTGTTCCTGCTGTTTGTGTGGGGCGTCTCGCTCTGGAAGGACATTCGCCGCGTTTACGAATACCACGGGGCCGAGCACAAGACGGTTTTCGCTTTCGAAAATGGCGATCCGCTCCAGACCGGCGCGGTGCAGAAATATTCAACGTATCATCCGCGCTGCGGGACCAGCTTTCTGATGACAGTGATGATTATCTCAATGTTCGTCTACATGGCGATTCCGGTGCAGACTTTCTGGGCTCGCTTTGGCATTCGCATCGCGCTGCTGCCTCTAATTGCGGGCGTTTCCTATGAGATTATCCGCTTTGCCGCCAGGCGTTTTTCGGCAAGGAATTCCTCGACCGCGAACAGTTCCGCAACTGCGCCTGGCTTCTCGCTGTTTGCGTTGATGACGGCTCCCGGCCTGTGGCTGCAGCGCATCACCACGCAGCCTCCAGATGACCGCCAGGTCGAATGCGCCATCGTCGCCCTCGACTCCGCCATGGCTCTGGAAAAGCAGCGCGGCGGCGAATTAGTAATTGCGTAGCGGTTCCCACCGCGCATAGTTCCCAGTTCCCAGTTCTCGGTTCTCGGTTCTCAGTAAAACCCCTACAATAAGATTTGTGAGAGCGAGTACGGAACTGATTCATGCGCGATGCCGCTGTTTTTTGCGGTCTTCTGAATTGCGGACTGGAAACTGAGAACTGTAACCGGGAACTGAGAACCGAAATGTTTGAACGTCTTGACCAAATCGAAGCCCGCTACGACGAGCTGACCAATGCTCTGGCTTCGCCGGAGATCGTCAACGACTCGGCGAAATACCAGAAGACTGCCAAGGCGCATAGCGAGATTTCCGAGATCGTCGAGAAGTATCGCGAGTATAAGGATCTGAAGCGCGGCATCGCCGAGAGTAAAGCCATGCTTGCCGAAGAAAAAGACGCCGATATGCGCGCCTACGCCGAGGAAGAACTGGCGAAACTCGACGCGCGCATTGTGACCGTCGAAGAGGAACTCAAGGTTCTGCTGTTGCCGAAGGATCCGAACGACGAGAAAAACGTCATTCTCGAAATTCGCGCCGGTACGGGCGGCGATGAAGCGTCGTTATTTGCGGCCGAAGTCTTCCGCATGTACAACCGCTACGCTGAAACGCAGAAGTGGAAGGTGGAAGTGCTCTCCACTTCGGAATCGGGCGTAGGGGGATTGAAAGAAGTGATTGCGCTGATCGAAGGCGACCGCGTCTTTTCGCGCCTGAAATACGAGAGCGGAGTGCATCGCGTGCAGCGCGTGCCGGCAACCGAACAACAGGGCCGGGTGCATACCTCGGCAATCACGGTCGCGGTGCTGCCGGAAGCGGAAGACGTCGATATTAAAATCGAGCCGAAAGACCTGCGCATCGACACCTTCTGTTCCTCCGGCCCCGGCGGGCAGTCGGTGAATACGACCTATTCCGCTGTGCGCATCACGCACATTCCGACCGGTACGGTGGTCAGTTGCCAGGACGAAAAGTCGCAGATCAAGAACCGCGAAAAGGGAATGCGTGTGTTGCGCTCGCGGCTCTATGAGATCGAGATGCAGAAACAGCAGGAGGCGCTGGCAAAAGAGCGCAAGCAGATGGTCGGGTCGGGCGACCGGTCGGAGAAAATCCGAACTTACAATTTCCCGCAAAACCGGCTCACCGATCATCGCATCGGGTTCACCATTCACCAGCTCGAGCAAGTCATGGACGGCAAACTGCAACCCGTGATCGACGCGCTCATCACACACTACCAGGCCGAGAAGCTGAAGGGTGAGACCGCGGGCGTGGTGTAAGGCGCTAGGCTAGCGTTACAGCTAGGCACGCCGCCGTTCGTGTTCAAATAGCTTCGTGCATCTTCGCTCCGCGCTCAATGCGGCAATCGACCGGCTGACCACTAACCACGTTCCCTCGCCGCGGCTAAATGCCGAACTGCTCATCATGTTCACGCTCGACTGCGATCGCGCCTATCTCTACGCACACCCGGAGCGGCAACTAACTCTTGACGAATTGCAGCGCTACGACGAAGCTTTGGCGCGTCGCGCGACTGGCGTTCCGGCGCAGTACATTACCGGGCATCAGGAATTCTGGGGGCTCGATTTGATCGTGTCGCCAGCGGTGCTCATTCCTCGTCCGGAAACCGAGCATGTTGTGGAGGCGGTGCTGGAAATTGTGTCGAGAGTGGGATCCAGGCGGGAACAAGAACAAGAACAAAAACAAGATCAAAAGCAAGAGCCGCGGACAGGAGTGTCCGCGCCACACGAACCTCGTAACGAGCCTCATTCACGTCATCTTCGCATTATCGATGTCGGCACCGGCTCGGGAGCGATTGCGCTCGCGCTAGCTACGGAAATGCCGACGGCGGAGATTCACGCGACAGATATTTCCTCTGCGGCGCTGGAGGTGGCGCGCGCTAACGCGGTGCGGCTTGAACTGGCTTCACGAATCGAATTTCACCTCGCCGATCTGCTGAACGGTTTTCCGCCCGCATCCTTCGACGTAGTGGTCTCAAATCCGCCCTACGTTGGCGCGTCGGAGGAAGATTCCGTGCAACTCGAAGTCCGCAAATTCGAGCCGCGAAATGCTGTGTTCGCTGGGCCAACCGGACTGGAGGTAATCGAGCGGCTGATTCCGCAGGCCCACGCGGTACTGCGTCCCGGCGGATGGTTCATATTCGAGATCAGCGGAACAATTGCAGAGGAGGTGCGCGACCTTCTCTCAAGCTGGAATGAAGTTGAAATCAGAAACGACCTGCAAAACATTCCGCGAGTCGTTATTGCGCAGAAACCAACGAACCGCTGAGCGTTCGTTAATCTTTGCGCAGAAATCCGGCTTGCCGCTTCTAGCGAGCAACCTGACCGATATCCGAATTCGCCGCTTAAAAGGTTACCCGCACGCCAAACTGCGCGGCGAAAGGAATTCCAACCGTGGTGCCGGGGCCGAAGAAATCTCCCAGCGCGCCCTCGGGCACCTCGAGCTGTTTGAGGCTGGTGATGGGCACAGAGGCTCCCTGCGTGCAGGTGTAAGGGCTTCCACCCGGACAATAACTGCTGACGATGGTCTGACCGTATTGATTGGGTTGCATCTGTGCTCCGGGCACGGGGAGCTGCACGACGTTGACCGCGTAGTTCGCGCCGGGATTGTTGCGGTTGAAAAGATTAAAGAACTCAAAGAAGGGATCGACCATCCAGCGCTCGTTGATTTTGATGGGACGCGTGACGCGCAGATCGGACTGAATGTAGGGCGTGCCGCGAAAGATATCCAGAGGGGTATATGCGGGCGAGCCGTTGTTGAGCGCAACCCAGATGCGCCCGGTGTTGTCCGCGCTGGTGATTGTGATAGGACGAGCGCTCTCAATCTGGTTTATGGTGCTCAACTCGAAGCCGCCGGGAACGTGCACAGTGCCGGCAATCACGGCGCGATGGCGAACGTCTTCGCCCGAGGGACCGTAGTCGCCGGGTCCGAACGCGTCCAGCTGCCCGGCATTCGGATAGCCGTGCGGTACCTGGCAGACGCCGTCGACATAGTCGAACAGCTCGCCCAGCAGGCATCCCCAGGTTTGCGCCTTGGAGAGCTGATAGTTCGCAACCAGGTTGAAGCGGCGCATATTGCCCTGCATGTGCAGCATCAGCGCGTTGTAACTGGAACGGTTGTCAGACTCGAAGACATTGACGTTGGGCACAAACATTTGCTGATCGGCGGTATCGGATGCGGGAATCAGCGGCGTGGTTATCGTAGGCACTCCGGCATCCGTAGGGGCGCTGCTGTAGGGGAATGCGCGGTAGCCGTGGTTGCCTTGTTCGTGCACGTAATCGGCGCTTACCAGCCAACGATCGTTGAAGGCGTGTTGCACGCCGCCAGTGATGTGGATGGCGTATGGCGTCTTGTAATTTGACCCAATCAGATTTCCAGTCACGCCAGAGCCGCCAGTCAGGCAGCCGGGCCCGGTGAGCGCATAGGTCGCATGCGAGGATCCACTAAAGGTGCACGATCCCGAAATCACGTTCGTGTTGTTGACGCCCTGAAACGCTGTGGCCCATCCGTTCTGCGCCAGGTCGTCGTAGTACAGGCCGAAGCCGGCGCGGATCACGGTCTTCGCGCTGCTGCCGGGCGAGTAAGCGACGCCGAGGCGCGGCGCGATCTGCTTGCGGTAATCCTGCGGCACGCTGGGCGCAATTGGAATCTGCAGTGCTTGCAGCGTCTGATACGCCGCGTTATCGGCCTCGCTTCGTCCCGAGCCGACCATCAGGCCCCAGGTGGTCTGGTAACGCAGGCCGTAGTTGACGGTCAGCTGATGCGAGATGCGCCACGAATCCTCGGCGTAGAAAGCCAGTCGTTGCACGTTCTGGGAAAAGCTGCCGTCGCCCTCCGGCGTGTAGCTGCAAGTCGATCCGTCCGAAGCGGTGAAGTCGATACACTGTGGCGTGAAGGTTCCAAACACGCTGGGGTTCTGCACGTAATAGGTTGGATTGTTGACGTACTTGGCCAGCGTCTCCGCCGTCGAGGCAAACGCGCCGCCCAGCACGGGTTCATGAATGAAGTCGACCCCGAACTTGAGCGCATGGCTTCCCATAACGTGGCTCAGGTCGTAGCGAAACTGATATTTATCCTGATTGCGCAGGTCGGGGAAAAGCGTGATGGGAGTCGCAAACTGATTATCGCCGAAGGTCTCGAAGCCGGAAATCGTCAGCGCCGTCGAACTGAAGGGAAATGCCAGCGCAAAGCCCAGATCCGAATTCCGAGTCTGTGTCAGATGCAGCAAGCTGGAATCGAGCACCAGCGTGCCGAGCCACGTCGGGCTGAAAGTGTAGGTGTTGCTGAGCGCGACATTCCAATAATTGTTGTGCGTGGTTAGACCGGTCGAGGGCAGCGTACCCTGCTCGACCAGCGCATTGTGCGTGAGGTAGCTATCCATCGAAGTCCGGAGAAACCACTGCGACTTCGAAGACTGCGCCCAGTCAAAGCGCGTCGAGCCGATGTAGTCGCGGAACGGAATGGGAACATCCGGCGGAACGGCGATCGAAGGAACACCGGTAATCAGGCCAGGGCAACCTTCACAGTATTTGCCTGACGCCAATTCCGAGAGCGCATCGAACTGCGTAATGCTGGCCGGACTGTAAGCGATGCTCGCGTTCTCGTGGACATTCTCGAAGGAAGTGAAGAACCACACCTTGTTTTTTGCGATCGGTCCGCCCAGCGTCCCAACATAATTCTGTCGAGAAAATGGCTGCTTGGGATTGTGCACGCAAACTCCGTCGCTGCAGGTCTCCGCCGGATTTTCGATGGGAAAGCGGGCGTTGAGCGCGGCCTGGCGGTCAAAAAAAACCGCATCGCCGTGCCAGTCGTTGGTTCCGTGCTTCGTGGTGATGACAACCGACCCGGCGGTAGTCCAACCGGTATCGGCATCTTCATTCGAGGTGCGCACGGCAAATTCCTGAAGGCCGTCGGGAGAAAAATTCTGCAAAAAGCCCCCGATCCAGTCGTCCGAATTATCGGCGCCGTCAACCGACAATTCGTTGTTCAATCCTGAGCTTCCGCCGGTGGAGACCGCGGTGATGCGTGCTTTGGTGGGATCGGAAGGCTCAACCGGCTCGGTTCCGGGCACCAGATAGGCGATATTGGCAAAGCTGCGCGCCGGCAGCGGCAGAGTTTCCAGATCGCGCGTACCGACGACACCGCCGTGCACCGCGCTTGCCGTCTGAGTCACTTCTTCCGTAATGGAAGAGGTAGTTCCTTCTACGGTCACCGTCTCGCGCCCGGTGGGCGGTTTGAGCGTTACCGAAATGTCGCGCACCATGCTGACCTCGACGGCGACGTCGGCGGTCGCGACGGCAAAACCCTTGGCGGTGACAGTAACCCGATAGCGCCCCGGCAACAGCCCTTCAATGCGGAATTCTCCGCGGGCGTCGGTTGTGGTCTCGCGCGAGATCGCCGATGCGACGGATTGTACGACCACGCTCGCTCCCGCCACGCGTGCTCCGGTGGCGTCCTCGATTTCACCCCGAAGAGCGCCGTTCCAATTCTGGGCGTGCAGGAGCGGCGAAAACGAAGCCGCGGAGATGACCAGAAGCGCTACAGCGGGGAAGCCAACGGAACGAATCAGCAAACTTGATCTGCGAACTGCCGCAAGTGAGATGCGATTGAGCATAAGAAAGCCATCCTGCAAACGAAGGAATTGCCGCGGTGTAAATTGTTACGAAGTGATCATCTGTGCAGCTTGGCTAAGCGAACCGAGACTAACGGGGAGACGCTGGATACTACCAGCGATAGTGGCGTCAAAACCACTCTTAACAAGACATTCCCAAGAAACCGGACCAGATTGGGAGAAAAGCTAACGGACCATCCACTCTGTCACTTCGTGCGTCAGCGCAAGCAGCGGGCTATAGACAGCAAGGACGCAAGCAAGCATGGCAAGAGCAAGGGCGACTGGAACCACCCGCCATGCACGCACTCGCATCGCCCGAGCTTTGCGGTCTTCATCCCATGCAAGCAGGCGCGCCACGCGAGCGCTGATTGATCCGGTGACGAAGCCGACCGTACAGACGGGAGCAGCCTCTACAGGAACGAGGCGGGAAAGCTTGACCAGTGCCGCAGCCAGGTTCACGGCATCATCAACGTTTGAGACGGCTGCATCGTCGGCGGCAAGTTCGGCGGCTTGCGACCAGGCGCTTTCCAGTTTGGCCATCCCGGGAAAAGGACAAAAACGAAAAACAAGTTTTTTCAGATTGTCGTGAAAGCGGATGTGCGCGACTTCATGTTTCAGCGCCATGTGCAGCTCATCGCGCCCCAGCAGCGCAACCGTAGACTCTGAAACCAGCACTCGCGATCTGCGCACGCCCACTAAAGTAAGCGGCGGAGCCTCGCGGCGCGAGCGGAAGACGACCGGGGGGAAGATGACCGGGCGAAAGACTGCCGAGCGAAAGATGGACGGCTCCCCGTCATTGTCCGTGCTCTCAGCGACGTTCCCGTTCTCATCCTCGACAGCCAGCGAACGAGCGCCCTCCAGCCAGCCGGCAACTACACGAGAAGTCCTCGACTGCGCAACCAGCACGCGGAAGCATCCCCAGCCCAGCAGAAGCAGCGCGCAAACTCCCAGCGCCAGCGGCATTCTGCCAATGCCCTCGTCGATATTGATGTTGATCGATCGCGGTTCCAGCAACTGAAATGACGGGACGACAAAAGCGAACGTAATAACAACGGAAATCGCCAGCGGCAGAACGCGCAATGTGGAGAGCAGAGTGGCCACGCGACGTTCGGTCGCATGCAGCAGCTTCACCCAGCGCCACGAAACTGCGACCAAAGCCGACAGCAGGCAATAAACGAGGACGAAGAACGTGAGCGAGACCGCGATTCCGCGAAGGGCAAACATCAGCGCTGCTCCTGGGCGTTGTTCTCTCTGGCTTTTTTGCGGCTTTGCAGTTCGCGGCGTTTCCGTTCCACCAGAAGCTGTAGCTCGTCCAGCAATTGCGCGTCATGCGCGCTGAGCGCTTCCACAAGATACGAAAGCGGCAGCGAGGAAGCATCGCCCGATCCCAGCAACCGCGTGATGCTCTCGAGCGCCGTGACCCGCTGCAATTCTTCAGGAGTTTGCCGCGGAG
Organism: Terriglobales bacterium; assembly: GCA_030038475.1. Classification (GTDB taxonomy): domain Bacteria; phylum Acidobacteriota; class Terriglobia; order Terriglobales; family Acidobacteriaceae; genus Acidiflorens. Next base: position 59,974 of record JASHOU010000185.1, read on the forward strand.
TATAGCGGAACGCCCTGCCCTCGGCGACGCGGTCGAGCAGACCTTTCTTGTAGAGACGATCCATCGTCGTCATGACGGTCGTATAGGCTTGGTGGATTTTGCCATCGGCAAGCAGTTCGCGAACCGTGGCGCTGCCCTGCGCCCAGAGCTTTTGCAGCACCTGCTGCTCGAAGGGTCCGAGCTGAGGTCGGGAACCTGCCCCGAAGATGGAAAATACTTTGGTCATTAACTATAAGAAGAGCGATTAATACTTATTAAGAGCAGTGGTCACGCGTTCTAGTCAAAAAGCATACCATACCGCCTCGCGCGCTGTGCCCGGCTAAATCGGCCAGCAGCGCATGTTTGCTCGAAAACGGAGACACAATGTCTGCAAGACTATTCCGCTGCCTTTTGCACCAGCGCCGCGATTCCTGCGATATTTTTTATCAGCTCGGATGGGAATCCGTGTCTTTGCTGAAGATATTCCGGCGAATTGTAAGAGAGCCATACCTTGCCCTGCTCGTCCTGCCAGGCCAGCGCCTTGAGCGGCAAATCGATGGCCAAGCTGGGCGCGGCAACCATCAAAGGCGTCCCACCTTTCGGACTGCCAAAGATGAGCAATTGCGTCGGCCGCATTTTCAAGCCGGCTTTTTCGGCTTCGCCGCTATGGTCCACCAGCGCAAACACAATCATGCCTTTCTCTTTGAGAATGGACTGTAGCCGCGCCAGCGTTTCCGGCACTGAGTAACGGCTGGGAACATCGACGATTCCCTTATCCTTAATTCTAGTATTAGTAATTCCAGCGCTTGCGATTTCCATGGGGCTCCCCAATCTTCGTTCTCTCCAATCTCCTTCGCGGCGCAACTCGGCTTTCGCAACCTGGCCTTCCCACGCCACAGGCCGTGGCCACTCGTGTCTCAGTTCCTCATGGTGAATCGGCGACGCCACGCGGCTCATCCTTTATTCTATAGAAGACTTTTATGGCAACCTCAACCACGCGGAGCACTGCCCGGGAAACCGCTACCGGGGTCATCGAAAATTACGAGCGCGAACGCATTTTTAACCTCTTCCGGCAATTCGGATATCTGGAAGCTGAACTGAACCCACTTGGCCTCCTGCCGTCGCAGCCGCATCCGGATTTGGCGGTCGACAACGAGTGGGCGCGGGAAGCGCGGCGCATCTATTGCGGCAGCATTGGCGTGGAGTTCATGCACATCGCCGATCCCGAACGGCGACGCTGGATTCAGGAGCGCATCGAAGACAAGCCGGCCGTCGTCGATCAGCAGCGGGCGCTCGACATGCTCTTGCGCGCCGATTTATTCGAGCAGACGCTGCAGCAGCGCTACCTGGGCAATAAACGCTTTTCGCTCGAAGGCAACACATCGTTGCTCCCGGCGGTCGATCAAATCCTGGACGTCGGCGGCGAGCGCGGTGCGGTCGAATTGGTAATCGGCATGAGCCACCGCGGCCGGCTGAACATGATTATTCATGTCGCCAATCGTCCGGCGGAGCAGGTGTTTGCCGAATTTGAAGATGTCGATCCGCGCAGCGTGCTGGGATCGGGCGACGTGAAGTATCACATGGGCGCGACCGGAGAATTCACCACCCGCGGCGGAAAGAAAATTCATATCCATCTGGCGTCGAATCCCAGCCATTTGGAAGCCGTCGATCCGGTGACGGTAGGTCGCACGCGCGCCAAGCAGGACCGCGCCGGCGAGGGCGGCACGGCCAAATACCTGCCGGTGGTGGTGCACGGCGACGCCGCATTTGCCGGCCAAGGCATCACGGCTGAGACCATCAACTACGCCGATCTCGCCGGTTACACCGTCGGCGGCACGATCCATATCGTCGTCAACAACCTGATCGGGTTCACCACCAACGCCCGCGACGAGCATTCTTCGCGATTTTCCGCGCAACTCGGCCGGCGGCAGGCGATTCCCATCTTTCACGTGAACGGCGAAGACGTTGATGCAGTCATGCGGATCGCGCGAATCGCCACCGAGTATCGCTACCAATTTGGCACCGACGTGATTGTCGATTTGATCGGCTATCGCCGCCATGGTCACAGCGAAGTCGATGACCCCACGGTGACGCAGCCGTTGATGTACAAGGCGATCAAAGAGCATCCGCCGCTCTATCAGATCTACGCCAAACAAATCGGGGCGGAAAACGTGGCCGAGCAAGTCGCAACCGTGAAGAGTGAATTTGAAGCGGCGCAGAAAAGCGCGACCAAATTCACCAGGAAACAGCTGATGCGCGACCTTCCCGGCTACTGGGATGGTTACTTCGGCGGCCGCTATAAACCGGAGTACGAGCAGCTCACAGGCCTTGCGCGCGAAGAGTTGGCCGAACTCACCGAGCGGCTGACGACATATCCTGAGGGCTTCCACATCCATGCCAAGGTGAAGAAGCTGCTGGAGCAGCGCCAGGACATGGGAATCGGCAAAAAACCGGTCGACTATGGCATGGCGGAGTCGCTGGCCTTTGCCAGTCTGGTGAAGCAGGGCATTCCCGTGCGCTTGAGCGGACAGGACTCTCGCCGCGCGACCTTCAATCAGCGCCACTCCGTTCTCATCGATACGGAGAACGAAACCGAATACGTTCCCCTGCGCAACATCGCGCCGGGTCAGGCGCCGTGCGATATCTACAACTCGCCGCTTTCTGAAGCGGGCGTGATGGGATTCGAGTATGGCTACAGCCGCGACTATCCCGAAGCGCTGGTTTTATGGGAGGCGCAATTTGGCGATTTCGCCAACGTGGCGCAGGCGGTGATCGACCAGTTCGTTTGCGCCGGTGAAGACAAGTGGAACCTGCTGTCGGGGTTGGTGCTCTTGCTGCCGCACGGCTACGAAGGTCAAGGTCCGGAGCATTCAAGCGCGCGCATCGAGCGATTTTTACAGCTGGCGGCGCGCGACAATATCCAGATCTGCCAACCCTCAAATGCGGCCCAATATTTCCATCTGCTGCGGCGGCAGGCGCTGCGCAAGTGGAGAAAGCCGCTGATCGTCTTCACACCCAAGAGCATGTTGCGGCACCCGGACGCGCTTTCTCCGCTCGAAGATTTCACGCATCAAAAATTCCTGCCGGTGATTCCCGATACCGAGATCCAGGATGCCAAACGCATTCTGCTCTGCACCGGCAAGATCGGGCACGAATTGCGCGCCGAACGCGAGAAGCGCAAAGATTCCAGCACGGCGATTGTTTTTCTCGAGCAGATGTATCCGTTTCCCGAGGCGGAACTTAAGGCCGAACTGGAGCGCCACAGCACGGCGCGCGACATCGTCTGGGTGCAGGAAGAGCCGGCAAACATGGGCGCACTTTCCTATATTCTGCCGCGCCTGAAGCACATCACCGACGATCGTCCGGTGCATTCGGTGAAGCGCTCGGCGAGTTCGAGCCCGGCAACCGGCTCGGCCAAAGCGCATGAGGTGGAGCAGAAGGCGCTGCTCGCGCTGGCATTTACTACTGTCGACTAAGTTACGCGCGCGGCTTTTCGCCGAAAGCTCTTGACTGTTGACCATAGTTCTGCAACTATCGAAATATGGTTGCGGCACAAACCGCAAAATCTCTGGAGCGGGTAGCGAAAGTGGCTGACATGCTCTCGGCCATGGGTTCGGAACCGCGGCTCCGGATCATGCAGCTTTTGCTGTCGGCTCATCCTGATGGCCTCGTCGTCACTGAGATTCAGGAAGATCTGGACATTCCAAACTCCACCCTGTCTCATCATCTGGAAAAACTTAAAGTCGAAGATCTTGTCCGCGTTCGTCGCGAGAGCACATTCCTGAGATATACCGCCAACACGGAAGCGCTTCAGGAATTGCTTCAATTCCTCTACGCCGAATGCTGTACGCGAAGCAAGGCTATCAAGCCCGAACAAATCGTTCGACTGTGCAACTAGGGAGGCATCATGAGCACGGCAAACATCAAGGAAGTAGTCAAAGAAAAGTACGGACAGGCCGCGCTTCGCGTGAAGACCGGCGGGAGTTCCTGCTGTGGAGCTGCGGCGGGCAGCGGCTGTGCCGACCCCATTACCTCCAATCTCTACGACAACTCGCAAGCGCAGCAGATTCCCGAAGAAGCCCTGCTCGCTTCGTTCGGCTGCGGCAATCCCACGGCTCTGGCGCAGCTGAATCCCGGTGAAACTGTGCTCGATCTCGGCTCTGGTGGCGGCATTGACGTTTTGCTTTCGGCAAAACGAGTCGGCCCCGCGGGTAAAGCCTATGGTCTTGATATGACCGATGAGATGCTCGCGCTGGCCAATGAAAACAAGCGCAAGGCGGGAGTCGAGAATGTCGAGTTCCTGCAGGGTGAAATCGAGCACATCCCGCTGCCCGACGATTCCGTAGATGTCATCATCTCCAATTGCGTCATCAACCTTTCAGCCGACAAAGACCGGGTTTTGAGGGAAGCATTTCGAGTCTTGAAGGCTGGCGGACGTTTCGCTGTGTCCGATGTTGTGACCTGCGGCACGGTGCCGGCTGAGATTCGTAAAAGCGTGCTGCTCTGGGTTGGCTGCGTTGCCGGCGCTCTTGAAGAGAACGAGTACCGTTCCAAGCTCGCGTCTGCTGGTTTCGAAAAAATCGAGATCGAGCCAACCAGAATTTATCGCATCGAAGACGCCCGCGAGTTCCTTTGCGGCCAGAACATCGACGTAGATACGATTGCACCGCAGGTGGATGGCAAGTTCATGAGCGCCTTCGTGCGCGCCGTGAAGCCGCAGCAGAGTGAGCCCTGATTGAGCTCACCTGCTGCTAGTGAGAACAAAGTGCCACAACACTACAACGTTTTGTTCCTATGCACCGGGAATTCGGCTCGATCGATCATGGCCGAGGCCGTCATGAATTACAAAGGTCGGCCGACGTTTACAGCTTACAGCGCCGGAAGCCATCCGTCGGGCGAAGTTCGACCGGAGGCGATCGCGGAGCTGAAGAACGCCCACTTGCCCACGGACGGTCTCCGAAGCAAGAGTTGGGACGAGTTCGCAAGAGCTGATGCCCCCAAGATCGATTTCGTCTTTACCGTCTGTGATAACGCTGCAAAGGAAACGTGCCCGATCTGGCCGGGTCAGCCTCTGACGGCTCATTGGGGAGTTCCCGACCCGGCTGCGGTTCGCGGTACGCGAGAAGAAATCAAGCGTGCGTACCGTGAGGCCTTTCTGACTCTGGAACGCCGCATCGATCTATTCCTTGCCCTGCCCCTCGCAACCATCGACAAGCTTGCAATCAAGAACGAGATCGACAGGATCGGCCGTCACAAGATCGGCAATCAATGAATCGAAGATCAATGGATCGGCCATCAGTGAAATTCAATATGCGTGCCAGACTCACTGCGGAGTTTCTAGGGAGCGCGTTCCTCGTTGCCACTGTGATCGGGTCCGGCATCATGGGGGAACGGCTCGCGGGTGGAAACGTCGCTATTACTCTGCTTGCGAACACGATCGCCACCGGCGCGGCTTTGGTCGCTCTCATTCTGACGTTTGGGCCGATCTCCGGGGCACACTTGAACCCAGCGGTCACGCTCGCCGATGCAATGGAGCACGGCATTCCGTGGCCGCAAGCGGCGGCGTACATACTTGTGCAGTGTGCTGGGGGTGTTGCCGGAGCGATCGTTGCAAACCTCATGTTCGAATTGCGCTGGTGTTCGATCTCGACGCATCCTCGACACGGGTGGCCGCTGGTTCTCAGCGAGTTCGTAGCAACATTTGGACTTCTATCGGTAATCTGGGGATGTTCGCGACTGCGTTCAGGCGCGGTGCCATTTGCCGTTGCGGCCTATATCACCGCCGCTTATTGGTTCACTGCGTCAACTTCGTTTGCAAATCCGGCGGTAACGATTGCCCGCTCCTTGTCTGACACCTTTGCCGGGATTCAACCCTCCGACGTTCCCCTCTTCATCGTGGCACAAATATCGGGAGCGCTGGCCGCAACCTTTTTTGTTTCGGTGGCTTGTCCCGAATCTTTCAACGCACGCGGACCAGGTATTGGTGCCGCATCCTCGCTAGATCACAGAAAACGAATGTGGCGTCCGGAAGTGCGCTCGACTTATCCGCGCAGAAAACAACAGCCCACGGTCAAGGTTCGGTGTTCAAGCATCGATCTTCCGAACAATGACGGTGGGCGCGAGTTTCTCTAACTCTCCAACCAACTAGAGACGGAGCAAGCCCAGTCCTTTACGCAGCGGCGCCGCTAACCAGCCGCTCTACGGCCAGCGTTTGGCTGCATCCTCCCATCCGGCAACGCGCGCCGGCGCACCGGCTGCCTGGGCCGCGACCACCGGAGGAATCCTCACCGGCTGCGGCGGCGGAGCGGCTAGACTCGGCTTGGGAGCTTCGGCGATCTGCTCTTTCTCGTCCGAAAGCAGCGGAGCGGCAACGCGCAGCGCTTCGACTTCTTTTTCCAGCCGCGTCAGTTCCAGTTCTTTTTGCCGTAAAACCTCATACACATTTTTCATGCTTGGGCACCTGTGTCCTGTAGCAAGCGATAACAACCGATTAAGCGCAGAGTATGGTTCTTACGGCCATTTGTCAAGGAAAACGGCTCTCCGCGTGCACGGATGGTTATTTGCCACGCGGCCTATGCGGATAACATCTCGACTAACTCAACGGAAGACCACCACGGCGACCAGAATGCCGACGATCAAAACCAGGAACGCGAGAAGATTGACGTGGTTCGCCAGCCAGGATTCCTCAACCGGCGGGGAGTTCGCGAGGAAAGCGGGCAGAAATTCCTCCTGCTGCGCCGGCGCTAAGGCATCTTCCGCCGCGCAGGAGGGTGTATCCTGCGCCTCGCCTTGCACCTCGTCCCGAATGACCTCTTGCTCTCCACCTTGCATTTCGGTCGGCTGCGGTTTGGCCGAAGCTTGGGCTTTCTGTTTCTCCTCGAAAGCTTTCTTCTCGCGCTCTTTTCTTTCTCGATCCAGTCGTTCGCGATCGAGTCGTTCGCAATCGAGGCACAGCGTTCTCGCTTCCGATACCGGGAATCCACACGACGCGCATTTTTTCACGCGCAGCATTGCCTCGGGAATGGGCACGACCGCCGACGCTTCGATTGGAGGCGGCGTTGGCTTTGGACCGAGGGTTGGTACCGGCTCGGGTACCGGATCTCGCAACGGCGGCCGCGGCGGAATTTCAGGCGGTTCGACGTGCGGCAACTCTGGCTTTGACGTCTCTTTTTCTCTTAAAGATGGCGGCAGCATTGATGGCGGATTAAGAGTGTCCGGGCCGCTCACCGCGTGTGGCGGAATATGGAGCGGATTGCTTGCCGGGTTCGCGGCATCTTGTTTTGGCGCAGTCGTCGTACCGGATTTTTCACGCTGCTCGGCCAAATCGAGCGCGGTTGAGGTGAGCGCAGCCATCCGTTCGAGTGCAATCAGATCGCGCTCTTCAAAAGCGTAAGGATGATCGGAGAAAAGTTCGAACAGGCCGCGAACTTCGCCGTTGCGCCGCAGCAGCGGCAAAACCACAATCGAGGCGATGCCGAGCGCGCGGCAGGCTTCCAGATTCACGCGTGGATCGGCTTCCGCGTTGTCGCAGCGCAGCAACTGCCGGCGGGCGATGCTTTCGCCGGTCAATCCGGAGCGAACCTGCAGGCTTGCGCCCACCGCCGGCGCGGAAGAACCGGCGCTGGCGCGGCAAACCATCTCCTCGCCCTGCGGCAGAGCCAGCGCGGTTCCGGTGGCTCCGGTGATATATTGCGCGCGCTCGACTAACAATTGCAGGGCCGAGTCGAGTTCGGTTTCATCGAGCGCGTGGCCGCCCTGGAGTCTGTTGTTGATTGCGCTTTCGGGGGTGCGATCCGCCGGCCCGACCGCGTTCTCGGCGGCGCTCCCAGCATCAGCGGCTGGGAGTTGTTCTTCGGGTTGGGCGGACCCGTGCATGAATCAGATAAACAGCAAGGCGAGCATTGGCGATTGCAACGCTATAAGTCGCGCCGAAGGGCCTTAACCCGAGTCTGGCCTTGAACAGTTGGGGCTGTCAAGGGGCGCACAACCTTGCGCCCGAAGATCTTCCTGCTCATTAGCTTACCTTCAGCTTACCTTCGTAAGCCGAACGCGGACTTTTGCAGTGAGTCGCGCGGTTGATTCTAAGAGAATCGACTTCGGTGCATTCTCGTCCATGGGTGAGGGCTCATGAAAATGTTTCGGCTACAGCCTGGGTGTCTTGCGACCCGCATTCTGACCTTATTCGCGCTGATCTTATCGGTCGTTTTCGCTTCCGGGCAGGATTCCGGACAGAGCCTGGGCGATGTCGCCCGCAGGCTTCGCAAAGACACCAGCAACGAAGTCAAAATGACGGATGCAGACACAAAGAAGCTATTCGACTCCGTCGACACGATCTTTGCCTTCGCCGCTGAGGACACGGGTATGACGAAGCGCGCCGTGGTGAAGCGCCGCCTGGTGGGCAAGGACGATGTGGAGAAGTATGTCAATGGACGCCTGGCCAAGGAAGAATACACGCAGCGCTTCCAGCAGGAAGAGCTGAGCATGAAGAAAATCGGGTTTTTGCCTCGGGATTTCAATCTGAAGGAATTCTTGGTCAGGGCCAACGGCCAGGAAATCGCCGGCTACTATGACGACGAAACCAAGACCATCTCTCTGCTGAACTGGGTGCCCGCCGAACAGCAGGAACCGATTCTGGCGCATGAACTGACCCACGCCCTGCAAGACCAGAACTACGACTTGGCCAAGTGGATGAAAGCCGGGAAGAAAACTCCGGGTGGCGCTAGCGACGATAATGCCGTGGCGCGTAAAGCCGTCGTCGAAGGCCAGGCCATGGTGGTGTACGTCGATTACATTCTCAAACCGGCTGGCCGTAGCCTGCTGGACACGCCCGGACTGATTTACCAGATGGAAGATCCGGCCGTGAAGGGAACGATCGATTCCCAACTCATGCACGACGCACCCATGATCATGCGCGAAGCGGGAACCTTTGCCTACAATCAGGGATTGATCTTTGAAGGTGAG
>JASHOU010000186.1 GCA_030038475.1 Terriglobales bacterium
AAACTGGTTCCTCCGTATTCGTTGGCCGAGCACGAGGTTTGATCGGCGCACACGTAGAACGTGAAATTGGAGTTTGCCGAAACGTCCGGACCGTTGCGCAGGGTTTGTGAGCAGTCGGCGCAACCAGCCGCCGTAGCCGTCTGCCACGAAGGAATCGGAATCCCATTGGGCGAATACCCGCCGCCTCCGTCGCTCCATGCCGTCTCCGAAGCCCACGGACCGCCCGCGCTCTGCGTATCCAGGTCTGTGCCGCCAACCGACGTCAGGTAAGCGTTGTCCGCCGGCCAGATGGAACCACCAATTTGCCAGCTTTCGTGATCGCCCGCGGCGTCAAACAGATTCTGACCCTGCGCCGCGAACTGCTCGAAAATCGGGTTCAGTGTCTTTGGGTCCGCCGGACTCCAATACCACGAGCAGCTCAGCTGCGCATTCAGCGGACTCGCCGATGCCATGGCATTGAAAATGGCGGAATCGGTTGATCCAATGTACATCACCAGGCTCGACATGTACGGCGCCATGCCCAGTGCCTGAGTCATGTCAATCGTCTGCTCCGTGTCGTCACAGCCCTGCGCTGCGTAGCAGGTCACCGGCGTCCCGTCCACTGACAACAGAGTTATGGGGACATTTTCCGTCTGCCCAACGTTCGTGTAGTAGGTGTCCAGGTCTTGCAAATCGGTGCCCGCGTATTCCAGCAATCCCAGCGATTGGCCCGAGCCATTCAGAGATCCCGTTCCGTAGTAGGCCGCTCGCATATCGCTGCCCAGGAATGAATCGTCGGGGCCGGAGCCAACCGTGGCGTTCGATTTCGCCTGTTTGTCCTTGCGCACCAGCGCCGGTCTCGGAATCGAATCATTGTCCAGTCCCGAGATGTGCCAGAGCTGAAACGGCAAATCTACCGTGGGCTCGCGGTCGATCGCATAGAAAACGCGGTTCTGAGCCGGATCCTGATAGTAGTTCATGCTCACGTGCAGCGCTTTCTCGATCGCGCCCACCGAACCCTTCAACTGCACATCCACGCGATTGCGCGATCCGTTCACTACTGTGAACCCGCTCGCCTTCGCGAATTGAATCAGCGCATCGTAATCGTTCTGACTGGGGCCAAACCGTTGGGTAAACTCTTCCACGCTGAGAAAATGCCGGTAAGAAGAGCTCGAAGGATCGTAGAGTTCCTGTAGCAAATGTTCGAGTCCGGATTGATCGCGCAACGCCAGCATAACGTCGAAGCGCATCGTCTGCGATTCCGGCAACTGGCCCATCGACACCGCCTGCCCGCTCACCACCGCTTCGCGCGTGTGACGCGTCAGCAGAGCCTGCGGCGCCGCTTGGCAAATAACGTTTGCGCCCGACACCATTGCGGCGAGCGTGAATACGAAAACGCTGAGTCTTCTAAACATGCTTTCTCCTTGGGGTAATTGTTTGCCAAACTATTGGAAGGTCCTCGTGGCCGTGGCATGACGCCAACGCGCCACACCGTCGCGTTCTGGTTAACATGTTTTGCTTGATCCCGGGCCCACACCCGGGGGTGGTGAGGGGACGACTAGCCGCGAAGTTTATACTTCAATTCGATCGAAGACAATAAAAAAAATTACTGCCGCAGTAGTTGGTTTGTTGTGTGGATCGCGAAACAACCCGAGCAACGCGCGTTTTCGTTTGTGTGTGAAAATTCGCTCTCCGGCAATCTGGCGGAACGAGATGTCCGCGAAGCCAGCCCCGGAAGGGCGAACCAACTTAGCCCCGCGCCTTCAGCGATGGGTCGGCAATCACATATATTAAGGAAGAGTCCCGGAGGGACGACCCAACCCTCACGCAAACTCCTTTCGTGCAGATCGCCAAGCCTGAGAGGAATTTCGACCCCGTCCTCCGTCACCCGCGTGCGCCGACTTCTTCTTTTTCCCGCGCCGCGTAATGCGACTCGACGTAGTCGTCGAGAATCTTGATGAACTCGGCGACAATCTTGTCACCTTTGAGCGTCGTGAACAAGCGGCCATCGACATACACCGGAGCCTTCGGTTCTTCGAAGGTTCCCGGCAAAGAAATTCCCAGGCTCGCGTGCTTCGATTCTCCGGGGCCATTCACCACGCAGCCCATCACCGCAACTTTCATCTCTTCCACGCCCGCGTAGCGATCTTTCCACAGCGGCATTTGCTCGCGCAGGTAGCTTTGAATCTGCTCCGCCATCTCCTGAAAGAATGTGCTCGTGGTACGCCCGCAGCCCGGACACGCCGTCACCTGCGGAGTGAAGCTGCGAATGCCAAGCGACTGCAAGATCTGTTGCGCCACGCGAACCTCTTCGGTGCGATCTCCGCCCGGCGCTGGCGTGAGCGAAACGCGAATCGTATCGCCAATCCCTTCCTGCAGCAGCACCGCCATCGCTGCGCTCGATGCCACAATGCCCTTGGCCCCCATTCCAGCTTCCGTCAATCCTAGATGCAGCGGATATTCGCAGCGCGCGGCCAACATGCGGTAGACATCGATCAGGTCCTGCACACCGCTGGTCTTCGCGCTCAGGATGATCTGATCGGGACGCAATCCGTACTGCTCGGCCAGTTTCGCCGAGGTCAGCGCGCTCACCACAATCGCTTCCATCGTGACTTCGCGGGCGTCCTTCGGTTCCGGCAGCCGCGAGTTCTCATCCATCATCTTCGTCAGCAGCGCCTGATCGAGCGAT
>JASHOU010000187.1 GCA_030038475.1 Terriglobales bacterium
TCCTCGGCACGATATACGCCACCAATCTTGATATCGTGTTTGCCGCGGACGAGGTCGATAGTATCGCCAACCGAATAGACGTTGGTCCCACCCTGATAAGGCGAGTAGCCGCGATCACCGATCGAAAAATAGCTGCTCATCTGGAACGAAGTCAGGCCGCAACTGATGCAGTCGTTGGTCGCCTGGTTCAGACTGGCGGGGTAGCCGGTTATGCTGTCGCACGCGCTGCCTAGATCGGCGCCAGGAATGCCTAAAGCCGCCGCTTTACAAGGCTGACCGCCAAACTCGCCGAAGGACAGAATGTGATTGAATATCCGGTTGTACCCGAAGTTGACCTGGTTGATGGTATTCGCAGAGAAGACATGCGTTTCCGACACAACGGCGTTGCGCCCGTGGTTATCAATCTGCTGGTTGCTGCCAAAAGCGTTCTGTTCTGACCAGGTCGGCGATCCTCCGGGGACGAAGTTGGTCGCCTGATCGTAGCTGAAGCGCGCGAAGGCGGAATCCTTACTGGAGAAGTTGTGATCGACGCGGATGTCCCCAGTTCCTTCGTTGAGCTTGCGAACCGGTTGGTTGGTGTAGTTATACAACGGATTGCCGACTACAGTTGGCGTCGGATAAAGCGCAGCTACCGCCGCTCCTTGCGGATTAATCATGGACGCTGGAATGATGTCGCAGGCTGGGGTACCGGCTGTCGGGGGCCCTTGGCTTCCACCACCTAAAGGACTACCAGCAGGATTCGGGGTTACTGGCAAGCCAGTCGAAGCGCTACATAAGAACGGATAGAAGGCGGCAGGGGAGGTGGGAGTCGCAAAATAGGGGAACGGGTTGGTGAGCTGAGTCCCAAATGGATTAGAGCTCTCATTGTAGTTGTCATTCGCGTCGGGCGTAACCATGGCAGTGGTAGGAACGAAACCGGTAAAAGGCACGCCTTTGCGCTGCATCTTGGCCTGATAGTCGGCAAAGAAGAACGTTTTGTCTTTCTGGATCGGGCCGCCGAACGATCCGCCAAACTGGTTGAGATTGAACTTCGCTGCCGTATCCACGAAAGGAGTCTTCGCGTCGAGATCGGTGTTGCGGAAGAACTCAAATACGCTCCCGTGAAACTGGTTCGATCCCGACTTAGTTGTGACCAGGACGGTTGGACCCGCGCGTTCGCCATATTCGGCGGAGTAGTTGTAGGTCAGAACCTTGAATTCCTGGATATCGTCGATATCGGAGAAAATTGCGATTCCGCCTTCATCAAGCTGATTATTGTCGTTGCCATCGAGCAGCCAGTCGGTGCTCTGCTCGCGCGACCCGCCGACCGAGAGCGAGAAAGAACCACGCGTGGCGGCTTCGCTGCTGGCAGCCTGGGTAAAGAAACTAGCTGGGTTGGTGGATGTGGTTGTTCCCGGCGTCAAGCTTGCCAGTTGCGTGAAAATGCGTCCGTTTAACGGCAGGTCGGCAACCTGTTCTGAAGTGATCACCTGACCGAGCGTGGGGTTCGTAGTTTCCACCGCGACTTCAGTGGCGCTGACTTCGACCGTCGACGAAACCGACGCCGGCACCAGCGTAAAATCGACCTCACGCTGTTCGTCGACTTGCAGGCGAATATCTTTCTGCTCGGAGGTCTTGAAGCCCTGCGACTCCACGCGAATGGAGTAGATGGAAACCGGCAGCAACGGCACAACATAATGACCGGTGTCATCGGTTTTGGTTTCGCGCGTCAAACCGGTGGTTTGCGAGGTGATGGTCACGGCCGCTCCGGTAATGACCGAGCCGGTTTTGTCGGCTACCGTTCCGGAAAAACTGCCATTCGCCTGGCTAAATAGATATGGACAAGAGATAAATACCGCACAAAGAACCGCGACCGAAAACGATTTTCTTTTCAGCATGGGCTCCCACCTATTCTTTTCGTCGCAAAGAAGCGGCGATTGGGGATCGACTCTCGGCGGCCACAGCCATGAGTCTCCCCTTATTAAGGAATGGGCCATCTAAATAGATTGGAAAAGTAAAGTCAAGCATTTTTGTGCCGCCGCTCTTCGGCGATCGCCAGGACGGGAATTCAATTTTTCATAATGCCTATGCCTTCGCGGATTTTCACAATCTGGTTAGACGAAACATTTTCAAAATGCTGCACGAGCCCGCTCGGCCAGCGAATCTCAATGGCATCGGCCTTGGTGGCTTTGCCGAGTCCGAAGTGCAATCGGAAATCGCTTTGCGAAATGTATCCCCCACCGCTGCGGACTTCCTGTGTTTGCCGATGATCGCCCACGCGCAGCGTCACTCTGGCGCCGATAGCGTCGCGATTGGATTTCGTTCCCTCCAATTTCAGCAGAATCCAATTTCCGTGATCTCCGAGATTTTTCAGCAGGCTGGGGCGGTCATGGCTGTTGTTCACTAGAATCTCGACGACTCCGTCGTTGTTGAAATCGGCTGCCGCTACGCCGTGGCTGTTCCAAGGAATGGTAATTCCCGGGCCCGCATCGAGCGAGATATCGCGAAATCTGCCGTTGTGCTGGTTCCAGTAGAGAAGTTTCCGTTCGCGGAAAGTAGTGCTGAGACCTTTGCCGTCGACTTCTGGATAAACGTGGCCGTTGGCCATGAAAATATCGGGCCAGCCGTCATCATCAACGTCAATAAAGAGCGTACCCCATCCCAGAAACTTGGAGTTGCGGCTGAGGCCGGCCGCGGCAGTCACGTCGGAAAACGTTCCATCGCGATTGTTGTGATAGAGCGTCGCGGTGTCGTCGGAGAAATTGGTTTTGATAATGTCGAGCCAGCCATCGCCATCGTAATCGACGGCGTCTGCGCCCATGCCGGCTTGCTCGTGGCCCGCGTCGTTGAATGCGACTCCGGCCTCGACAGCAATTTCAGTAAACGTGCCGTTGTGGTTGTTGTGAAACAACATGCTGGGCGTCGAATCGCAAGCGACATAAATATCGGGCCAGCCATCATTGTCGAAGTCGCCGGTGAGCGCGGTTAAGCAATAGTAAGCATCGGTCTTCGCCACTCCGGATGCCACGCTCACATTGGTGAAGGTTCCGTCGCCGTTATTGTGGTAAAGCTCGCTGTGCGTTCCTCTCAGGCCGCGCGGCCCGCACATCACCGCCATGCCTTTCCATTCGCAGGATGCGCGGCTGCCCGGCTCGGGCGCGTGCGCGGGATCGAAATCGACGTAATGCGCGACGAAAAGGTCGAGCCGGCCGTCGCGATCGTAATCGACAAACGCGCAGCCGGTAGACCAGCGCACATCGTCGTGCCAGAGACCAGCCTTGCGCGTGACATCGGTGAAGGTTCCGTCGCCGTTGTTGTGCAGGAGAACATCGTGTCCCCAGAAAGTGACAAATAAGTCGACGAATCCATCGTTGTCATAATCGCCAGCGCAAACTCCCTGACCCCAGCCAATCAGGCCGACACCGGCTTTTTGTGCGACGTCGGTGAAGGTTCCGTCGTGATTGTTGTGGTAGAGATGGCTGGTCGGCTCCTGACCTTTCGGAAAACCCTCGAGCCGGCTGCCGTTGACCAGAAAAATGTCGGGCCAGCCGTCGTTGTCGAAGTCGAAAGCGGCGGCGCCGCTGCCGGTGGTTTCGATGATGTAGCGCTTGGTTTTGTCGCCTCCATCTTCGGTTTTGGCAGTCAGGCCGGCGCGCTCGGCGATGTCAACGAAGTTGACTTTAGGAGGATTCGGCATCGGTTCGTGTTTCGAAGGAATTGTAGGAGGTTGCTGCGTAACGGCCAGGGGCAGGGATAAAGATAAAGACAATGTGAATGCGCAGAGCGCGATGCCCAAGGTGCAACGCCTGTAACCCATGAATCTTTGTCCCACGAGGAACTTCTTCATTAGTTGTGAAGAATCTTACAACCCGAAGCAGGTTCTGCGATCGACTCGCGAGTGTCCTACTTTGGATTTTGGTTCCGCGCGGGCAATTTAACAAACGAAAACAACCCCTCCACTATGGCTAACGCAATGCCGAGCGGAAACCCCAGCATCACCATCGCAGCACCTCCAGGCATTCCGGGGTCACCACGAAGAATCCATTCAATCGACAGCGGCAAGTAAGTACCAAGAACAAACGCCACTCCAGCAACCATTATGGCGACGAAGATGCGAAGCGCCAGATGCATGTACCTCACCTACGCTTTGGCTGGTCCCAGCATGCCGCACCGGCGCCAGACTTCAGAATTCAAAGTAGCGCGCTAATGATCGACTCTAGCCGTTCGCCCTGGCTACCAGCGCGATTCCCAGGCAATAGAACACGAACATCAGCGCCAAATACACTTTTGCTTTGCCGGGTGCGCCGTCGAATTCCTTCCAGGCAAAGACTCCCCAGAGCGCGGCGACCATCGGCGCCGACTGCCCGATGGCATAGGAAATTGCCACGCCGGTGAAACTCGCCGCGACCAGATTGAAGACCATGCCAACGCCCCAGATGAATCCGCCGAGCAGCCCGAGTGCGTGGCTTGAGAGCGGCGCGCTGAAGAAACCGGCGAAGCCGACCGGATCGCCGACGAGCGGGTGCTTCATGAAGTAGATATTCCAGATGAAGCACGACAGCAGCGCGCCGAGTGTGAGGAAAATGGCCGCAGCATAAGGGCCCAGCGTGCCGCGCATGATGCCATTAACTTCGTGCGGCATCGCCCGCGTCATAAACGGAGCCCACAGTCCCATTAGCACGCCGGAGACGATGCAGACCGTGATGCTTTTCCTGGAAACGGTGCGCCCAGTGCTCGCTAAACTGCCATACGCTTTGCCGTCGAGAACCACGGCGACGAGAGCGCAGACGACTCCAGCCGCCAGCAGCGCCGCGTCTCCCTTGGGCTGTTGCAGGTAGCTCGAAATTACGCCGACCACCAGCGCAATCCCGATCGAGACCGGAAACGCAACCGCAAGGCCAGCCATATCGATCGCCGCGACCAACAACAAATTCGCCAGGTTGAAGATCGCGCCGCCGAGCATGGCGAGCGCAATGTCGCTGCCACGAGCTGCGTGGAAATTGTGGACCAGGCTGTCTCCGCCGTGGCCGGTGTTGCCCATGATGTATCCGAGAATGAGAGAGATCAGAAAAATTCCAATGGCGTAGTCCCAGTAAAACAACTCGAAGCGATAGTTTTTTACGCCCTTGTAGGTGTTGGCCCACGATCCCCAGCAAATGGCGCTGGTGATCATCATGAAAAGTGCAATACCGAGACTATGAGGTATAAACATCGTTTCTCCGTGAGTAAGAATCGCGCCGTAGGGTAGCCGCGCCGTGGCCCGGAGTCAAGGCGGAAGTGTGCCTGTGTGCGTCGAGCCCGCCCCAACTCTCCTCCAATGATCCCCTCTGTTTTTTGTCCTTCGATTGTGCCATGCTAAACGCATGACCAAAATCACAAGAGTAGAGCGCAAGATACTGGTCAACCAGTACACAATCCTTGAAAAGATAGACCCGGAGCGTGCCGAGGAATACGCCTACTGTAAAGAGGTACTCGAAAATGGGTTCGAGGCTGATTATTCGGACGTACTCCGAGGCACGTATGACGAGCCGGACACCATGAGCGTGGCCGAGTGCAAGTATGTGGGCGACGTTCTTCAGATGTACGACATGATGCAAACCGGCTACAAGAACGGCCAGACTCAAAGCGTAGATCCGAAAAGGCTGAAGTTCCCCGGATTTGACGGAAACAATGAGACCAAGTTCATGGCCTACGCTCGGCACATGCGCGACCATCGAAAGTGGACATTCCTCGATCTAGGTGCCGCTGACTTCAACTCCCACTACCCAACGGAGGACAGGTACGCTCGAATGCTGGAAGAGTGGAACGCCAGCGCAGACAAACTCAACCTTACCGCCGCCGATATCGTTCGGATTCTGCTGTAAACTGTTGACCGATGCCTGCCGAACACAACGAATTCGGGAGCGTCGCAAACAGCGTTGCCAACCACGCTGGAACGGCGATTGCCATTCTCAACGGCCAGCCGCTGCTGCCGAATAAAGGCATTCCCCTCAATCTGGATTGGGTGCGCGATGTGCGCGTCAACACCAGCGCCGTCGAGCGCCGCGCCCAGTCTCAGGTCGCGCGGCGAACGGTAAAAAAGGAGTGGCAGGCGGCGTGGCTTTTGCGAGCGATCTCCTGCATGGACCTGACCACTCTCTCCGGCGATGACACCGACGAACGCGTTCGCCGCTTGTGCGCCAAGGGCCGCCATCCGATCGAACCGGAGTTGGAACGGAAACTTGGCATCGAGGAACTGCAGATCAAGGTCGCCGCCATCTGTATCTACCACACCTTTGTCGAAACCGCCGTCCACGCGCTCGAAGGCAGTGGAATTCGCGTCGCTGCAGTCTCCACCGGCTTTCCTGCCGGCTTGTCGCCACTGGCCGAGCGCGTCGCGGAGATTCGCCGATCGGTCGAAGCTGGCGCGCACGACATCGACGTCGTGATTACGCGCGCACATGTTTTCGGTGGACGCTGGCAGGCGCTTTACGATGAAATCGCGGCGTTCAAACAAGCTTGCGGACCGGCGCACATGAAGGTGATTCTCGGCTCGGGCGATCTGATGACGCTGCGCAACGTGGCGCGCGCGAGCGTGGTCGCGATGATGGCGGGCGCTGACTTTATCAAAACTTCGACGGGCAAAGAGACGACCAACGCGACTTTGCCGGTTGGTCTGGTGATGACGCGCGCCATCCGCGAATACGCGCAGCAGACGGGGATGGCAGTCGGTTTCAAGCCAGCAGGCGGGATTCGCACGGCGAAGCAATCTCTCGACTGGCTGGCGATGATGAAAGAAGAGCTCGGCGATTCGTGGCTGCGCGCAGAAATGTTCCGTTTCGGCGCGAGCAGCTTGCTCGGCGACATCGAGCGCCAACTTGAACACCAGGCAACCGGGCGCTATTCGGCGGAGTACAGACACCCGATCGCGTGATTGCGACTGTCCAGAAAGGGCTACATCGCGTGAAAGAATACGAACTGTTCCACGACGGCGACTTCGAGGGCCTATGGATTCGCGGTGAGACCGTTCACGTGTATCTAAGAACGGCTGAAAACAAACACTTCGAAGCGGTCGCGAATGGAGTAGCCGCTCTCGGCGCCAATGGCTTCAGGAAAGGAAACATCGTTCTGAGTGTTTCCACCCGCAGTCACGCTGAGATCGTTCTTGCCGACATTCGGGAACTTTATGATCTGCGAGACGGACCGGAGGGCCGGGTGCAGGCCGAGAACTTGCTAGCCAAAGCACGGCAAGAGAAGTTAACGCTCTTAGAGGTATTGCCCTCCTATGGAGCCACCTGTCTCGTTTTGGCCGAGTCAGTTGACGTTCAGACCGAGGTAAGAGATCCCCAATGAGCATCGCCGAAAAATTCGTGACTATGGAATACGGCCCCGCGCCTGAAGATCCGAAAGAGGCGATGGCGTGGCTGGATCGGCATGAGCGCCGTTTCCAGCATTTCATTGGCGGTAAATGGCAAGCGCCAGCGGCGGGACAGTACTTCGATACCGTCGATCCGTCGAACGGAGAAAAACTCGCCTCCATCGCGCAGGGATCGGCGGCGGACGTTGACGCCGCAGTCAAGGCCGCACGCGCAGCGTCTTCCGCATGGCGATCGCTGACGCCGCACGCCCGCGCACGCTATTTGTATGCGCTCGCGCGGCTGGTGCAGAAACATTCGCGGCTGCTGGCGGTTCTCGAGACCATGGACAATGGTAAGCCCATCCGCGAGAGCCGCGACATCGACATTCCTCTCGTGGCTCGGCATTTCTACTATCACGCCGGCTGGGCGCAACTTCTCGAGCAGGAGTTTCCCGAATACGTTCCCTGCGGAGTCGTCGGCCAAATCATCCCGTGGAACTTCCCGCTGCTGATGCTCGCGTGGAAAATTGCCCCAGCGCTCGCCACGGGCAACACCGTTGTGCTGAAGCCAGCGGAGTTCACGCCGCTTACCGCGCTCGCCTTCGCGGAGCTCTGCCAGGAAGCCGGCTTGCCCGCCGGTGTCGTCAACATCGTCACCGGAGATGGTTCGACCGGCGAAGCGCTGGTCAAGCATCCTGATGTCGACAAGATCGCATTCACCGGCTCGACCGAAGTGGGACGCGCCATTCGTGCCGCTACGGCCACCAGCCACAAACGGCTGTCGCTCGAACTCGGCGGCAAATCTCCGTTCATCGTTTTCGAGGACGCCGATCTCGATAGCACCGTCGAAGGCCTGGTCGATGGCATCTGGTTCAATCAGGGCCAGGTCTGCTGCGCGGGTTCGCGCCTGCTGATGCAGGAGAGCATTGCCGAAGCTCTGATCAGCAAAGTGCAGGATCGCATGAGCACGCTGCGCATCGGCGCTCCGCTCGACAAAGCGATTGACATCGGCGCTATTGTGGCGCGCGTGCAACTCGATCGCATTCGCAAGCTGGTCGATCAGGGCGTGGCCGACGGCGCAACCTGCTGGCAGCCGCAGGTCGCATTGCCTGCGCGTGGCTTTTACTATCCGCCGACGCTTCTGAGCAATGTGCATCCGACATCGATCGTCGCGCAGCAGGAAATCTTTGGGCCGGTGCTTGCGGCGATGACCTTCCGCACGCCTGCGGAAGCAGTCGGGCTGGCGAACAATACCCTGTACGGCCTGGCGGCCTGCGTGTGGAGCGAGAGCATTAACGTCGCACTGCACGTTGCCGCACAACTGAAAGCTGGGGTCGTCTGGGTGAACTGCACGAATCTGTTCGACGCCTCCTGCGGATTCGGCGGCTACCGCGAAAGCGGCTATGGACGCGAGGGCGGACGCGAAGGCCTGCTCGAATATCTGGAGCCGGCGTGGTTCAAGAATGCGCGGATGCGTGAAGAGCAGGTCTCAGGTCTCAGGTCTCAGGTCTCAGAAAAGCCCGAGAGTGGCAACACGGATGAAAGCGGCGATTCTTCGGACCTATCTCCTGCCAGCGATTCTCCGGCGATCGACCGAACCGTCAAACTCTATATCGGAGGCAAGCAGGCGCGGCCCGATTCCGGCTACAGCATGGAAGTGCGCGCAAGCGACGGACGGCTGCTCGGCGAAGCGCCGCTCGGCAACCGCAAAGACATTCGCAATGCAGTCGAAGCCGCGCGCAAAGCCACGGCGTGGGCAAAGGCAACCGCGCACAATCGGGCGCAGGTTCTTTACTACTGCGCGGAGAATCTGTCGCAGCGGCGCGACGAAATTGCGCATCGCCTTGCAGATGCGGTCGGTGAAAAGCAGGCATCCACGGAGGTGAATCTCAGCATCGAGCGCATCTTCTCGTACGCGGCGTGGGCCGATAAGTTTGATGGCGCGGTGCACAATCCTCCGTTCCGCAATATTGCCATCGCGATGAACGAAGCTATCGGCACGGTTGGCATCATCTGTCCACGTGAGGCGCCGCTGCTCGGTTTTCTTTCGCTCGTGATGCCCACGCTTGCGATGGGAAATACGGTGATTGCGGTTCCTTCGGAAGCCTATCCTCTGATCACCGGCGACCTCTACCAGCTTTTCGACACCAGCGATCTTCCCGGCGGGGCGCTGAATATCGTGACCGGATACACGTCGCAGCTTCTAAAACCGTTGGCCGAACACGATGACGTCGATGCCATCTGGTGTTTCGCCAACGAAGCCAGCGCCGCCGCAGCCAAGGCGATGTCGGTGGGCAATCTGAAGCAGGTTTGGACAAATGAAGGCCGGGCGATTGACTGGTTCAATTCGAAGACCGCCGAAGGCAAGTGGCTCCTTGAGCACGCGACGCAAGTGAAGAACATTTGGGTGCCGTATGGAGAGTAGCCGGGCAATCGACGAAGTAGGCCCGTTTGCGGTCGATGTGTGCTCGGGCGTTCGTACCGGCGGCAAACTGGACGCTGCCAAGCTAAAGCGCTTCTTTGCAGCAGCGGCGCAACCCCGCTAACAGCGTTGACTTTTCCCGCCCCTACAGGCAAACTCTCAATTCGCCCATCCCAGGCATCGGGGCTGGCGTTTAGGAGCTTGGCGTAGCCGTCGCAAGCGGGGCGAAGGCCGGCTCAGGGAATCGTTCGCTCATATCAGGCTATTATCCAGGCTACTATGTCCGCAGACCGGGTCTCCTACACGCTCGATTCGACGCTGGACACAGTGAACAACGCCGAAGAGACGGCCACCCGTATGGCCACCGAAGCCGGCTTTGATGACGAGGAGATCATGAAGATCTCCATGGCGGTGCGCGAGGCGGCAGTGAACGCGGTTTTGCATGGCAATGCCTACGACCCCGGCAAAAAGGTTACACTGGCATTTGAGCGAACGCCGGACGATTTAACGATTGTTATCCGCGATCAGGGCCACGGGCTTGATCCCGGCAAAATCCCCGATCCTTTGGCGCCGGAGAACTTGCTGAAAACATCGGGCCGGGGCATTTTCCTGATACGCTCGTTCATGGATGTGGTGGAAATCCACCCCTCCCACACGGGCACCGAACTTAAAATGATTAAGCACGTCCACGGCAACCCCGCGGACAAGGAGGCTCCTCAGTGACAATGAAGTCCAGCACTCGTCAGGTGGATGGCGTCACGATTGTCGATCTCAGCGGCCGCATCACCCTCGGTGAAGGCAGCGTGGTTCTGCGCGACACGGTGCGCGACCTGCTCTCCAAAGGACAGAAGAAGATCCTGCTCAACCTCGGCGATGTGAACTATATTGACAGCTCCGGTATTGGCGAACTGGTTAGCGCTTTCACTACCGCTAAGAATCAGGGCGGCGAACTCAAGC
>JASHOU010000188.1 GCA_030038475.1 Terriglobales bacterium
GCCGCCTTCTACTTTCGGCGCCAGCCCGTGCTTGACGCAGTTTTCCACCAGCGGTTGCAGCAACATGCTCGGCACAATCACCTCGAGCGATGCCGGATCCAGATCCTTGATCACCTTCAGCTTGTCGCGCCCGAAGCGCACCACTTCAATATCCAGATAATTGTCGATGAACTCGACTTCCTCGCGCAGTGGCACAAACGAATCGCTGCTGTGCAGCAGCCGGCGCAGAATCGTAGCGAGCTTCAAAATCATCTCCCGCGCGGTATCCGGGTCGAATCGCACCAGCGACGAAATGGAATTCAGCGTGTTGAATAAAAAGTGCGGGTTGATTTGGTTCTGCAACGCCGCCATGCGCGCCTGCAGCAGCAAGCGCTCCTGCTCTTCGAGCTTGGCTTGTATGCGAACGCTGTTGAAGATTTTCAGTTCGATGCCCACCACCATCACAACCGCCAGATAGATTGCGCTCTCCACTAAATAGCCGTTCAGAGTTCCCACGCGCGGAGTCCACAACTCGGGGCTCTCCAGGCTGAAGATGGAATTCGGCCAGAAGCGCCAGATTTCCGTTTGCAAAAAGCGCAGTCCGACGATGGTCACGAAAAACGCGACCTGCCAGTCGAACACGCGTGGCCGCGGCAGATTGCGCCGAATCATGCGGTAGAGCGTGAGATCGATGAAGGGCGAGAACGACCAGATATCTTCCTGCTCGGGAGCGAAGCGGCGCAACTGCCCGGCAACCATGCCCGCGAACGTAGTCAGTGGCATCGCGGCCCATTCACCGTGCAGCGCCGCAGGCAGCGAAATCAGCGCTCCGCCCAGCCCTCCCGACAGTCGCCCACCAATCACGCCCAGCAGCAGCGCGGTTTCCAGCGACAGGTCGCCCGCCAGAAAGCTCGTCACGCTGTGCCGTATCCACACGCCGAGCGCAATCGGAATCGCCATCCACAGCGCCAGATAAACCTTTTGTCGGGTTGAGCGCTGCTCGCGGAAGAGGAGGCTCTTGAATTCTTTCGAGCGCACCAACGCGCTCGAAAGCGCCGCAGCGACGCCCAGCTTGATCAGCAGATTAACGAGTATGAGCCGCGGTTCCAGCAAATGATTGTCCTGCTGACGATTATCCCAGTAGCGAGCGCCTTACGGGTGCGTTAGTTCAGATGACAACGAGTCTGCATCAGGGAATTCTCCCCGTGCTCGCTAACAAACTCGCTTCGACAGCCCACTAGTTGTCCAGATGACCCAATCACCCGATTTTATCTGCCGCCTGCTGCAAAAGCTGCGCCACGTCCGAGCCCGCGGGAACTCCACCCTGCGCGAAGTCGCGGCTTCCGCCCCCGCGTCCTCCAACCGAAGCCAGCATCTGCTTCAGCAGCGTGCCCATATCTGCGCCCACCCCCGCGCTCTGCGCAAAAACCAATCCCGGCAGATCCATCTCGCTTCCAACCAGCGCAATTGCCGTCGCCCCGCGCGTAACTTTCTGCGCAAACAATTTGGCAAAAGCGATATCGCGATCGGAAAACACTCGCACAACCATCTTCCGCCCATTCTTCTCCGGCTGGCTGCGCAATTCGGCCAACGCCAGCGACTCGGCCAGTTCCTCCAGCGCATCGTCTTTCTGCTTGCGCAGCAACCGATTCTCTTCCGCGTTCTTCCGCACCTGTTCTGGCACATCCCAAAGCTGCGCCGAGAATAGCCCCGCCGCTTCGCTCAACGCCGAGTAGTCGCGCCGCGCCATGCGCACCGCGCGATCGCCGCACACAAACTCCATTCGCGTTCCCTGCCGCACTTTTTCGCTCTTGCGCAGAAGAATCGATCCAATCTGCCCGCTCGCTCCAACATGCGTCCCGCCGCACGCCGTAAGATCGAAATCCGCGATCTCAATCAGCCGCAACTCGTCGCGCTCCGCCGGAGGCAATTTCCTCAAACCCAGCTTCTCCGCCTCCGCGCGCGAAACATAGCGAATCCGCACCGGGCGATTCTCAAACACAATTTCATTCGCCCGCTTCTCCGCGCCCACAATCTGCTCGGCGCTCACCGCCGGCGTTGCCAGGTCGATCGAGCAATAGTCATCGCCCATGTGGAACGAAACTGTCGGGATCTGGTAAAGCTCGATAAACGCCGCCGACAGAACATGCTGTCCCGTGTGCTGCTGCATGTGATCGCGCCTTCGCTCGCGATCGATGCTGCCGCGCACCGCCGCGCCCACCACTGGCGCCTTCTCCGCCTCCAGGTAATGAATAACTCGCCCATCCTCCGCGTCCGCAACTTCCGCCACGCGCAGCCGCTCGTTTCCGTTGCCGAGCGTCAGCCAGCCCGTATCGTGAACCTGCCCTCCGCTGGTCGGATAAAATGCCGTCTCCCGCAAAATCACCGCCGGACGCGACGCATCACCGGACGTCGCGGGCACCTCTTCCACCACTGACTCAAACTCCATTAATTGCGGCTGATCGTAATAAAGACGTTTAGTCATAGGAATCGGATCATCGGGTGATCGGGACAACGGGTCATCAGATCATTGAAGGACCATTGAGGATGGTGCGAATTTGACCGTCCGATCATCAGATGTCGACGTGATCCGATTTAACGAGATCGCCAAAATGAGCTAGACGTCGAGCCTTCTCAGAACACCCGATCACCGGTTCACCCGATCTCCAGATTAAAAAAGCCAGGCACCGGCGCTCCACTGCACACGAAAGAGCCCGTTACCGTTGCTTCCTTCCGGACCTGGCGGGGTTGGCGGGAAAACGTCGCGCGGAACCGATGCCTGACTTCCCATCATACTATCAAGACGTGCCAGTCGCCGAAGCCCTCGCGATCCTTATTATTAGCCGAATATTATTAGCCGAATTTGAAAATCGAAAATTTTCCGGGCTGTCGAAGCCACCACAGGAGCTGTGGGAGGTTCAGCCACCACGGCCCTCACCGATTCAGCGCCCCATACGAGGCCGCCCCTATGTCGCAGGCTTGGTACAACTCGTGATAAGCTCCTTCGCCTTCGCGTCCGATGCCTGATCGGGAGCGGGATATTTTCCGTTCAAATATTCCGCCAGCTTGCATGGCATGCTGGCCGCTGTCCACCATTTGGCTTGGTCCCAGACCGAAGCTTCAAAATTCTCTATGGAGTGGAAAGTGGCATGGCTCAAAACCGTCCCGCCATTGAAGTGCGTTCCTGAGAGATCGGAGCGATGTAGGATCGCCCCCTCCAAGTTAGCATCGGAGAAATCAAGATCGGAAAGGTCCGCTCCATCAAAGATAACGCCCGATAGGTTTTGCCCCTTAGGACCAAACGGGCCACCTGGCCTTTTCCAAAGTTTCACCAAGTCATCGCTCACGCTGCCAATCTCCCAAGAGTACAGCCAGATGTCATTTAGGACCTTGTCGTTTAGAGTGGAGTTATCCTCAAAGCAGTCCCCCCTTTTAAAAAACACCCCGGGATACTGATAGACACAATCGGCCGGTAGCTTCGTGTGATCCTTCACCGCCCTGTTCAAGAGATCCCTCTCATGGGCCGCAACCATTCTCCCAACACCCAAAACATCTACCTGCGTCGAATCCGTGGGTTGCCTGAGGAGGCTGCCCAAGACTATGTCGAATCCATCTCCACTTGATGCAAAAGGCAGCAAGGCGACCGCAATAGATCGGGCTCGGTCCGCATGTCTTGACCTCGATTCGAAGAAACCTTGCAAGGAAAAGAGTCCGGTTTGCACCGAATCCCGATTGCCTAAGGAGACATTTTTTATCACATCACGCCACTCAGATTCCTCGGCCTGGCTCTGTTCAATGGATACATTCCGGTTCGCTTGCAGGGTACTGATCAACAAAGTAACGGCAGCTATTAGAACGGAAAAGACAGGAGTAAGCGCGATAATAACAGCCGACCATGATCGTTCTTTCTTCTTTTCCCGCAACTCCCTGGTTGTGTGTACGGCCTGGATGATCTCAGCAATCGTCTCCGCGTCATCACTATCGAGTGCCAGTTTCACCAGCTTTTCTTCGATAGCCTGATACTGATCTTTCATGTGCCGATACCTCCTTTTTCAGGAGCTAAAATTCATGCGCTTTCACCGAACCACCAGCACTTCTCGAATCGCATCCCGCGCCAGAAAAAACTTGATCGAAGCAAAATCTCGAAACAGGTTTTCGATGTGCCGGTTATTGAAAACCCGCTGCAGGCGCGGCGACCGCTTCTCAGAATGTCCCGGCGCCGCGAACTTCACCTCCTGCATCTCCAGCATGTCGGTGCCGTTCACGTGATAGCGATAGCAGATCGAATCCGGTCCCGCGTCGCGCGTGTGAAAAAAAGCCAGCAGAAGTCCGCCCGGCTTCAGCACCGACCACAAACGGTCGATCGTCGGTTTCACCAGGTTCTCTTCCATGTAGTCGGGCAGATTCCAGCACAACACGATGTCGAAGTGATTGTTGGGATAGACCAGGTTCTCTTCGAGAAATTTCTTGCTGTCGATGATGGAATTCCCACCGCCATCCTGAATGCGCAGCGCCGGATCGAGCGACGAGCGCAACAGGTCTTCGCTGTAATTCTTGTGTCCTTTGCCGGTCAAAAAGCGGATGTTATTGGCCGAGGTCGACCCCAGATCGAGCACGCACAGCCCGTCCTGCGAATTGAGCAGCCGTGCAATCTCGCCCATGCCGCTCGAGCGGCGCGTCAACTTCTGCGGAACTGCCGGAACCACAGCCTGTTTCGAAGAACCGCGAAAGAATCTCATCACCTTGTTAAGAACGACGTTAAGAAACAACGTTGAGCAATGACGCTAAGATGCGAACGCTCCAAACGCACGCTGGAAACCAATGCCCTCAATCATAAAAACAACCCCGGCAGCGAAAAGCTGCCGAGCGAAACCATTCGCGCGCCTCTATGAAGATCCGGGAGAAGCCGCTTTTCCGGTCTCTTTCTGAATATCAACCTTCCCTTTCAACGACGCGCCTTCTTCAATGGCGATCCGCTGCGTGATCACGTCGCCATTCATGATCGCCGACTTCAGCAGTTCCACGCGCTCGGTCGCGTTGACCGTTCCCTCTAACTTGCCCTGAATCACAACCGATTTGGCGCTGATATCGGCCTTGACCTTTCCATTCGGACCAATCGTCAAGCTATGATTGCGCAGCTCGATCTTGCCTTCCACGTTGCCGTCCACGTACAAGTCTTCCGATCCCGAAAGTTCTCCCTTGATCAGGACCGACTTGCCGATCTTGGCGCCCTCTTGTGATTGCGCGGTCTCCATGCACTCGCCTCCAGCTCAACTCGCGCTCTTCTCGACCGCGAATGCACCGATTGTAAATCATCCGCTGTATTGAGGTTCGCGCACACAACGGGAAATCATGCTGCCTCATCAAGTTACAGTCAGCCCAAAGCAACTCTAAGAAAGCTTCTCTCGACCCAGGGCTGCGGTTTGCTACCATCGAATGAGGAGACAACATAGCACTCGTTAAATGAGAGTCGTATCCTCGCTAGCGCACAACGCCATCGGCCGCGACGCCGCCAAAGCCGCAGCCCTCACCGTCGCCTGGATTCTATTCCTCGCAGCCGCAAGTTTTGCCGCACAGCCAGCCACGACTCCGCCGGTTGACGATCCAGCCCAATTGGTGCGCAAAGCCGTTCAGAACGAAATCAACACCGCCAATGACGACAGCGCTCATTTCCTCTTCCGCGGGATCAAGACCACACCCAACGAATCCACCACCAGACTGTATGCCGAGACCAACGAAGCCACAGCCGGATTGGTGATCGCTTACAACGGCAAACCTCTGACGCCCGAACAGCGAAAAGACGAAGAAGCTCGCGTCCAGCGTTTTATCGACAATCCCGAGGAACTGAGAAAAAAGCGCCAGCAGGAGCGCGAGGCTGCCGATCGCACCATGCGCATCATGCGCGCGATCCCCAATGCTTTTCTATTCGAGGATGCGGGCGAAGTACAGGGCACGGAAAGCGTGGGCCGCGCCGGCGCTTCACTGATGAGGTTGAAGTTTCACCCCAATCCGCAATACCAACCGCCCTCGCGCGTCGAAGAAGTCCTCACCGGCATGACTGGCTACGTGCTCATTGATCCCATTCATTACCGCATCGCCAGCATTGACGGCACGCTCGCCAAGTCAGTCAGCTTCGGCTGGGGCATTCTCGGCCACCTCGATCGCGGCGGCCGCTTCGTGGTTCAGCAGCAGGAAGTCGGCGACAATTTGTGGGAAATTTCCAGCATGAGCTTGCGCTTCACCGGCAAGATTCTCCTGTTCAAGAATCTCTCCATCAGTTCGACCGAGGTTTTCAGCGGCTTCAAACGCATTCCCTCGGATCTTACCTTCGCCCAGGCGCTCGAAATGCTAAAGAAAGAGGAACCCTCCACGGCCGAGAACTCGACCGCCAGCAGAATCGACAAAGACAAATAAGACCCGAGCTACCCCTTCCCCGCGCGAAACGTCTCTTCGCGCACTGTAAGCTTCCGCACCAGATCTTCGCGCACCTGGTAACCCGTCCCCGGCGCGTCGCTGATGGCAATCATTCCATCGGCGCTCACTTTCACTGCCGGCTCGATGATGTCCTCTTTCCAATAACGCTTCGAGGCCGAAACGTCTCCCGGCAGTCGAAAATTTTCGAGCGTCGATAGCGCGATGTTGTGCGCCCGCCCCACTCCCGATTCCAGCATCCCTCCGCACCACACCGGAACATTGTGGCGCAGCGCCACATCATGAACCTTTTGCGCTTCGCTGAAGCCGCCCACGCGTCCCACTTTAATGTTGAGGATTTGGCAGGCGCCAGTTTCGCAGGCAAAATCGGCATCGCGCGCATTCAGAATCGATTCGTCAAGACATATTGCTGTCCGAATCGCCTTTTGCAGCCGCGCGTGCAGATAAATTTCGTCGTTCCACAGCGGCTGCTCGATCATCAGCAGATTAAAGGCGTCGAACTTTCGCAGGTGCTCGACCTCATCGAGCGTGTACGCCGAATTCGCATCCACGCTGAGAAGAATATCGGCCCAGCGATGGCGAACCTTTTCGAGCACGTTCAAATCCCATCCCGGCTTCACCTTGATCTTGATCCGCCGGTATCCCGCCGCCAGTTCGGTTTCAATCTTCTCCAGAAGTTGTTCCACCGAATCCTGAATGCCAATCGAAACGCCGCAGGCAATCTCGCGCCGCGTTCCTCCCAGCAATTTCCACAGCGGCTGCTGTTTTTGTCGTGCCTCCACATCCCACACCGCATTTTCCAGCGCCGCTTTGGCCATGCGGTGGCCGCGCACGCGCGCAAACCGCGCCGCACAATCACGTCCCGCCGCGATTTCACCTTGCATCAGCAACGGCGCCAGGTAATTTTTGATCGTCGGCCACGCCGTTTCCGTCCACTCCGAACTGTAATACGGATCCTCTCCTGCCACGCACTCGCCCCAGCCGCGCACACCATCCGCCTCCACGCTCACCAGCAGGATGCGCCGGCCGTAAACCCGCCCAAAGCTTGTTTCAAAAAAGTGCACGAGCGGCATCTGAATTTCGCGCAGAGTCACCGATTCGATTTTCATAAGCTGTTATTTTTATAAGCTGTTGTGGATGAACCCGGACTTAACCCTCAGCCAACAGCATGGCGCGCCATGTTCGTCTTACCGACCGACAACGAACGCGGCCACGCAGAAGACCCCAGCTTCGCCGCCCCTGCGCTCTATCTTCGTCTAATACCGCCAATCCTCATCCCACTCCCCCAGCAAAAATCGCCCATCTCCGCGCCCATCCCGCTCATACCCAAGCACGCTCAACCCCTCACCAAACGCGCGCAAGAACTTCCCGCGATTCTCCTCCTGCACTCTCAATGCCTGCGCCCGCGTAGTCTCCGCCGCCTTCCAGTCGTAAATCTGCGCCGGTACATCGATCCGCGCGCGGCAATCAAACCCCGCCCGCGGAACATCCTCCAGCGCCGCTTCCACCCGCTTCGACTTCATCCACCACTCCGCCACCAGCCGGTCCGTGGGCAAACCGCCTTGCAGCGGCGACGATGTAATCCCGTACTGATTCACGTTATAACGCCGCGTGATCGCCCCCAGCTTCTCGATATTCAAATACGCGTTCTTGATCTCCAGCGGATCGAACGTCCACTCCATCAGCTCAAATCCGCGCTCCAGCGCCTCTTCCCGCTGATAGAGCTTGATCCGGCGTCCCAGCCCGCCATTGCGATACTGCTGCCGCACCGCCAGCATCTGCGAATACAAAAACGAGTGCCCGTTTCGCACACCGGGGATCGCCAGCGCGAAGCCGATCAGCTCTTCTTTGTCCGAGTTATGCCGGTCTCGGTCACCATGGCCTTTGTCTCGCCCTCCCGCACTGCTCTTCGCGTCTTTCGCGGCGAAAGCCCCAATCACCTGCCCGCCGATCTTGCCCGCCACAACAAAGATCCTCACCGGAACCAGTTCTGCATCCGAGAATCTCCATACTTCTTTCTGGAGCGCAAAACAGGCGCGTATCTCCTCCAGCGTTTCGCACTTGCGGATGGTCACTGCTCCGGTCGCGGTTGCAGAAAACGTTCGAGAAGACGCGTTCGCAGCCGCGCCGCTCACGCCGGTTTTTCCTGCTGCTTCGCCTCTTGCCATAACGATTCGAGTTCGTCCATCGACGCCTGCTGCGGCGTTCGCCCGGAATCGCGTAGCCGCTCTTCCATCCACTGAAATCGTCGCCGGAATTTGCGATTCGTCTTCCGCAGCGCCGACTCCGGATCGAGCGACAAAAAGCGCGCCACATTCACCAGCACAAAAAATAAGTCTCCCACTTCATCTTCCAGACGCTCGCGCATTTCCGGCGGAACTTGCAACCTTCCCGATCCCGCAATCCCCGAACCTCCAATTCCAGCGACCGCGACCCCGGCGCTCGGCGCCCGCTCGAGCGGAACCGACTTCAGTTCTTCCCGCAACTCGGCCGTTTCCTCCGCCAGTTTGTCGAACAGTCCTTCAATCTCCGTCCAGTCAAATCCCACGTGCGCGGCGCGCGAGCTGATCTTATAAGCCTCCATCAGCGCCGGCATTTTCGACGACACACCCGCAAGGATAGACTCCGCTGCCTGATCGACAACCTCCGCGCCATCGGTCAGGTCGACCTTCCCGCTTCGTCCCGACGCCGGGTGCCCCGTCCAAGCTTCGCTTGGGCGGGTGTCAGCACCATCCACTTGCCTCGCATCCTCTGACGCCAGCCGTTTCTTCTTTTCTTTCTCTTTCTCGAGCGCCTTCAGCGCCTCCCAATTGCGCAGCACTTCGGCCGGAGTCTCCGCCTTCACATCTCCAAACACGTGCGGATGCCGGTCAACCAATTTCTGCGTCAGCCGGTCGAGCACATCATCCACTGAGAAACGTCCCTCCTCGCTCGCCATCTGCGAGTAAAACAGCACCTGCAGCAACAGGTCTCCCAACTCGCCGGGTAACTCCGGCCAGTCGCGATTGTCAATCGCCTCCAGAACTTCATAAGTCTCTTCCAGCGTGTAAGGCTTGATCGTGTCAAACGTCTGCTCGCGATCCCACGGGCACCCGCCCGGAGCGCGCAACCGCGCCATGATCTCGACCGCCCGCTCGAATCTCTCGCCTGTGGTCAGCATCCTCCTCACTGTAAACGACCCCAATTCCGCGAGCAATGCCGATTGACTTCTCGTGTCGCGCATTTTTTGGGTCATCCCGAATAACTATTAGCGCCGCACCGTCTTCACCATCACTTCCGTCTCATCCGAAATCATCGCGTCCACGCCCCACGCCGCCATCTCCCGCATCTGCCCGGCGCGGTTCACGGTCCAAACCATCATCTTTTTTCCGGCCGCGTGAACCTGTTTGACCAACTCCGCATTCACCAGCTTGCAATGCGGAATGACCCACTCCGCAGGCGATTCGCGCCAAGCTCGCAACGCATCTCGACCGTCGCAAAGAAATCCCAACGGAATCGCCGGATCGCGATCGTGAATCGCCGTGAGCGCCTCCGGAAGAAACGACGAAACCACATATCCTTTTTGTGGAGCATGCCGGCGCAACTCCTCCAGCGTCCGCGTCTCCAAGCCCGCAACCTTCAACTCAATATCCAGAAACGCGCGCCCGGCAAACTCCCGCAAAACTCCCTCCAGCGCCGGCAGCCCCAACCTTTCCGACTGATTGTTTGCGATCTCCATTCTTCCAAACATCGCATCATGGCAAATCACCGCCTGCCCGTCGGCAGAAAGCCGCACATCGAACTCAAAGCCATCGCAGCCATGTTTCAAACACAGCTCAAACGACGCCAAAGTGTTTTCAGGAATTTGGTGAAAAGCTCGTGCCCCGCGATGCCCGAGAAGAAGAGGTACCATGAAGGTTCTCAGTTCCCGATTCCCAGTTCTCAGTGGAATCTTCCTCGCCCTGAACTGATAATTGTCTTTTGATTTTACTGAGAACTGAGAACTGTTCTTTCAGTCCAAATCGAAATCCCGGATCGGCCGCCCCGTATCTGGCGTTTCTTTGGCCTTCTTCAGCGCCTCCTGGAATTTTTTCTCCAGCAACTCCGAGGCGTGTTTTTGCGCTTCCATCGACTGCCGGAAGATCGAATCGCGCCGACTGTCCTGTTCCTTCATGGCGCGAGCCGCTTCTTCCATGTCGTTGAAGGTTTTTGGCTTGATGGGCGCGGTGTGCGCAATGACGGCGCGCGTGGCGGCGTCGATTTTCATGACCGCGCCGCAGCAGGGGCAAGTCACCTCAAAATTGGATTCACGTTTCACCAAACGCGATCATACCGCAATCCGGGTAGTGGTGCAGGTTGGTTTGCCTCAACTCGGGGTGAATCGAATGGGTAAAATCCCGAAGTAGTAAAGCATCTCCCACCCCAGCATCACGACCGACACGATGACCACCAGAACCGCCAGAACCTCGCCAAAGCTCATGCCCTGTTTCTGCTCGAATCGGCGCATTCCCAGGCTGACAATATTCAGCGTGGCAAAGCCAAATACCAGCGCCCACAGGATGTCGTAAATTTCTTCGCTGGTGTTTCGCAGCAGAAACATCGCCGGCAGCGCCGCCGCCGCAACCCCGCGCAGAACGCGCCAGGGAACCTCCCAGCCGTGAACGTAGCTTGTGGCTAAGACCAACGACTGGGCAGAGTTGAAGCGCCGAGGCAATCTCATGCGGAAAAATGATACTAACCTGTTTCGCTTCCCAAAGTCAGCCCAAACGCGCGCTAAATCGCCTCACTAGTACATTTCCCGGTAGTGGCGCAGTTTGGTTGTCGCCCCGACTGTCATCCCGACGCTCTCTCCGGGTTGCTTTTCTCCGCAGGCTCACAGAGGATAGACGCGAGAGAGCCTGCAAAAGAGCTCACGGATCGCCAAAATAATGATCGCCACAACATGATTGCCACCCTATGATCGTCAACTTCGCCGAGCGGGCGCATAACCACAACTGGGAACTTGATCCGGTCATCCGATCGCTGCTCGATACCGATTTCTACAAGCTCCTGATGTTGCAGTTCATCTGGAAGCATTACCCGAAAACTCGCGTCTCGTTCTCGCTCTTTAACCGCACCGCCTCGGTCCGCCTCGCCGACATGTTCCACCGCGAGGAATTGATCCACCAGATGGAGCACGCTCGCCGCCTCAGGTTTCGCCGCTCGGAGCTGGTGTGGCTCGCTGGCAACACCTTCTACGGTCGCCGCGGCATCTTCGAACCCGCCTTTCTCGAATGGCTGGAACGCGATTTTCGCCTGTCGGATTACGAACTCTCGATCGGGGACGGACAATTCGATCTCACCTTCGACGGCCTCTGGACTGAGACTACGATGTGGGAACTCTACGCCCTGTCGATTCTCGATGAACTCAAGACGCGATCTGGCCTCAAGAAACTGAGCGAGTTTGGTCTCGACATCCTCTACGCCCGCGCAAAAACAAAATTGTGGAACAAGATCGAGCGCCTGCGTGGAGTCCCTTGCCTCGCCGTCGCCGACTTCGGCACTCGCCGCCGTCACAGCTTTCTCTGGCAGGAATACGTGGTTCACGCCATGGCCGAAAATCTCGGCAGCGCCTTTACCGGAACCTCGAATGCCTTCCTCGCCCATAAACATGATCTGGAGGCGATCGGCACCAACGCTCATGAGATTCCCATGGTTCTCGCCGCGCTGGCGCCCGACGACGATGCTTTACGAGCTTCGCAATATCACGTTTTGGAATTGTGGCAGGCAACTTACGAAGGCGCTCTCCGCATCATGCTGCCCGATACCTTCGGCACCACGCAATTTCTGGAGAATGCGCCCGACTGGGCCGCCGATTGGACCGGCCAGCGCATCGATAGCAAAAATCCCTACGTCGCCGGCGACGAATATATCGATTGGCTCAAAGCGCGGGACCGCGACCCGCAGTCCAAGCTCATCATCGTTTCCGACGCGCTCGATGTCGACGACATTCTCGGTCTGCACGCCTATTTCGGCGGAGCGCCAGCGCGCGGCGTGACTACCCATACACTGGTAAACGACTTTCGCAGCGCCGCCGATTTCCACGACCCCCAGAAGTGGACTCCCGGCCGCCGCATCCGCTTCAGCGCCGGTTGGGGAACTTTTCTGACCAACGATTTCCGCGGCTGCGATCCCGCCGGCGGCACTGACTTCGATCCCATCAGTCTGATCTGCAAAGTTTCGACGGCCGATGGCAAGCCCGCCGTTAAGCTTTCCGACAACTACGCCAAGGCGCTCGGCACGCCCTCGGAAATCGAACGCTATCGCCGCGTCTTCGGCACCAAAGGAATGAGTAACATCCCCGTAATTACATGAGAAGGACGGCTGAGCGGAGCCGAAGGGTACTGCAAGTGTCGTAAGTCAATCGCGGCTTCACAGAGTCTGAAAAAACCAGATTCGTATCAGGGTGTCGCTTCAGCGATACCGTAAGTCCTTCGAAATCGGACGCCCTCGCTCCCACCAGAAGCAGTAGACGCAATGGAGTCTCTAGCAGGCTGATTCGTAATTACCTCGCCAGCGCGACCGCCTCGCGTTCGCCCACCTGCTGCCGCCACATCGCGTAGTGCAGGCCCTTTTGCTCGAGCAATTCCGTGTGCCTGCCCGATTCGACGATGCGCCCGCGTTCCAGCACATAAATCCGGTCGGCATGCATGATCGTCGACAGCCGGTGCGCAATCAGAATCGTAATCGCTTCCTGATTCGTCGCCACTTCGCGAATCGTGCGGCTGATCTCTTCTTCCGTGAGCGAATCGAGCGATGAAGTCGCTTCGTCGAACACGAGCAGCTGCGGATGCCGCAACAGCGCCCGCGCAATCGACAACCGCTGTTTTTCGCCACCCGAGACCTTCACGCCGCCTTCGCCAATCAGCGTATCCAACCCGCGATCCGCGCGCGAAAGCAAACTGTGCGCCGCCGCCTGATTCAGAACCTCCATGCATTCCGCATCGGTCGCATCCGGATTCACAAACAGTAAGTTCTCGCGTATCGACCCCGAAAAAAGCTGCGTATCCTGCGTCACAAATCCGATCTTCTCCCGCAGCAAATCCAGATCCACGCGATTCGACGGAATTCCGTTGTAAAGAATTTCGCCCACTTTCGGAGCGTACAAACCAACCAGCAACTTCACCAGCGTCGACTTCCCGGCTCCCGACGGTCCCACAAAAGCAATCGTATCTCCGCGCGCCGCGCTGAAGCTGATCTCATCCAGCGCCAAGCACGCAGAACTGTGGTGCTGAAAACTGACGCGCTCAAACTGCAGCGTCATCAACTCATCCACCGGCTCCGGATCGGCCGGCTTCGGATCGCGCGGAGTGTCGAGAATCTCCTGAAAATTATTCAGCGAAACCTCAGTCTCCCGATAAATGTTGATGACATTCCCCAACTCCTGCAACGGAGTAAAGATAAAAAACGAATAAATCATCAGAGCAAAAAATTGCCCGACCGTAATCTCCTGCCGGAAAATTAAATAGAGCATTAAAAACAGAATGCTCGTGCGCAGCGTGTTCACCGCCGTCCCCTGAATAAAACTCAGGCTGCGCAGGTATTTCACCTTCTTCAGTTCCAGCTTCAGAATCTTGTCCGTGATCCCGTTCAGCCTTCCCACTTCCTGATGCGCCAGTCCCAGGCTCTTCACCAGTTCGATGTTGCGCAGCGATTCCGTCGTCGAGCCCGCCAGCGCCGTGGTTTCCGCGACAATCGTCTTCTGCATCTTCTTGATCCGCTTGCTCAGCGCCGAACTGATAATCCCCAGCAGCGGAACCGTAATCAAAAACGCCGGAGCAATCGACCAGTGCACGCGAAATGCGTAAATCATCACAAAGACAACACCGATCGCCGAAATAAACAGCACGTTGATCGCCGCAGTAATAAACCGCTCCACGTCGCTGCGAACTTTTTGTAACTTGCCCAGCGTTTCGCCGCTGCGCTGATCTTCAAAAACCTGATAAGGCAAATCCAGCGAATGCCTTATCCCGTCCGAATACATCCTTGCGCCCAGCCGCTGGACGATCACGTTCACAAAATAGTCCTGGAAATTTTTCGCCACGCGCGAAACGAACGCCACGCCTACCGCTGCCAGCAGCAAAAGCCCCGCCCCGCGAATGAATTGCGCCTGCGTGTACTGGTGATATTTCGTAGCGTAGCTATCAATCACGTGGCGGAAGATCAACGGATCGAGCAGCGAAAAGATTTGATTGGTCGCCGCCAGCAGAAGAGCAACAACAAAAAGCTTCCAATACTGTTTGGAGTAAGAGTAAAGAAGATTCATAGCAGCGGCGCGCAACCATAAAACGAACGCGCGAGCAATGCGATTTAGATGGTAAATCGGAGCTTTCGATTCAAGAAGTAACCGCTCGGACGCACACCTGCTGGCTTGAATTCGTCTTGAAAGAGGACGGCTTCACAGGCTGCCGAAAAACTCGACGTCTGCACGAATGGGAAGGGCACGAGTTCCACTCGTGCCGTTAAATCGTCGAAAACCGTTGGCGCTTTAGCGCCTGGGGGGCAAGCTGCCTGCGACGCGAATTCAGAATGGTCTCGTCTCTCCGATCACGCATTCCCCGTGTTCGCCAGCGCTTCCACCGCTTCCCACGTGGTGCTGAAGGTAAGGAAAAAATCTGTCACCTTCGTAATCTCCATGATCTTGCGCACCCGTGGCTTGATCGCCGTCAGCACCAAACATCG
>JASHOU010000189.1 GCA_030038475.1 Terriglobales bacterium
ACGACCGTGTGAATCACATCTTTCATGTCATACGGAATATTCGATTGATCGGGAACGAGCGTGTCGAGTTTCTCATCCACCCGATCGATCGGGTCCGTGCAAGCCTTGCGCGGCGGGTCGTCAAGATTATTGGAAGGAATAAAACTCAGCAGCTCGCGCACCATCGACAGGCATTCGGCATCGTCGCGGCACATGAAATGCGCCACGCCCGAAGTTTCATTATGCGTGTGCGCTCCGCCCAGCTGGTCTTTGGTGACTTCTTCGTGCGTTACCGTCTTGATCACATCAGGCCCGGTAATAAACATGTACGACGTGTGATCGACCATGAGAATGAAATCGGTGATCGCAGGCGAGTAGACCGCGCCGCCCGCGCACGGTCCCATGATGGCCGAGATTTGCGGCACCACTCCGCTATACAGCGTGTTGCGCAAAAAAATGTCGGCGTAACCGGCCAGCGACATCACGCCTTCCTGAATGCGTGCGCCTCCCGAATCGTTCAGCCCAATCACCGGAGCGCCCATCTTCGCCGCCAGATCCATGATCTTCACGATCTTTCCGGCATTCGCCTCGGAGAGCGACCCGCCAAACACGGTGAAATCCTGAGCGAAAACAAATACCAAGCGTCCTTCCACGCGCCCGTAGCCCGTAATAAAGCCGTCGCCGTAGTATTTCTGCTCGGCCATGCCGAAGTCGTGGCAGCGGTGCGTGACCAGCTTATCGGTCTCCTCAAACGTGCCTTCGTCGAGCAGAAACTCGACCCGCTCACGCGCCGACATCTTGCCCTCTTTGTGCTGGCGCTCGCGCCGCTGAGCGCCGCCACCTTCCTGCGCCATCCGATCTCGTTTTTTCAGCTCGGCAATTTTCTCTTCGAGTTTCATAGGGAGTGATTATAGGCGAGCCCGCCAGCTAAAGCTGTGACGCCGAACACGGCAAGAACGGGAAGGGCACGAGTTCCACTCGTGCCGTTAAGCGTTGCAAATGCGTTGCGCTTTAGCGCCTGAGGTGCCCCTCTCCCGTGCCCTCAACGACCTTTTCAGCTCCTCAGCCCTCAGGAAACGCGAACGACGAACAGCGATGAGCGCCTCTAGGCCCGCAGCGTGGCCGCGTCGAACAGATTCAGGAATTCGATTTTCTTTTCCGCCGGCAGAAACGACGCCTCAAACGAATTGCGCGCTAACTCTCGAAGATGCTCGTCGGTGAAGCCGAACGTTTCCTGCACCAGCGCATACTCTTCAACCAGCGACGTGCGAAACATCGCGGGATCGTCGCTGTTGAGCGTCAGCATCAATCCCTGATCGAAGCACCTCCGCACCGGATGCCGCGCCAGCTCCGCGCAGCAACCCGTCCGCAGGTTGCTTGTCACGCAGATTTCAATCGGCACCTGCCGTTCCGCCAACTCTTCGATCAACTCCGCATCCTGCTCGGCCGTAAGCCCATGCCCAATGCGTTCTGCTCTAAGATTCAGCGCACCCCAGATCGACTCCGGCCCCGCGCTTTCACCCGCATGAGCCGTCAGATGAAGTCCGTGCTCCGCCGCGCTCGCGTACACTCCCGCAAACCATTCCGGCGGGCCGGCGCGCTCGTCGCCGCCAATGCCAAACGCAGCCACGTTGCGATCTCGAAACCGGATGGCAAGATCGAGCACGCTCTGCGCCTTCTCCGCGCCGAACTGGCGAACGGCGTCAA
Source organism: Terriglobales bacterium (assembly GCA_030038475.1). GTDB lineage: Bacteria > Acidobacteriota > Terriglobia > Terriglobales > Acidobacteriaceae > Acidiflorens. The sequence continues at coordinate 1,687 of JASHOU010000189.1, forward strand.
AGATCCACAGCACAGAAACGCCGAAATCTTTTTCTCCGCGCTCGCGTCCGCGCTCCAGGCCCTCGAAAATCGCGCCGAAATCCTGCTTGCGCCACAGGCAAACGCCAACCGAAACAATCACCTCTGCATGAAGAACATTCTGCGCCTTCAGCCGCTCCATCATCCGGTAAGTAATCAACTCGTAGTCTTCCGGAGCGCGCAGGTGCCCGGTCACATCCTTGAACGCCGAAAGAAAGCCCTTGAAATCCGCGTAGCTGTAAAGTCGCTCCACTTCCGCGAGCGACGCGCCTTCCATCCCATGCCGCTGCCGCAACTCGAGCAGCGTAGCCGGCTCAATCGACCCTTCAAGATGCAAATGCAACTCCGCCTTCGGCAATCGGATGATCGGGTCGTCGGGTGATCGGTTCATCTGAGAACGTGCCGCTGGCGAGCGGCAAGCCTAAGCCAAAGGTTACACCGAGGTATGTAGAGGAAGATATCTAATCGAGGATTTTCCGGTCGCCAGATGACCCGATCACCAGATGACCCGATCACCCGATGTTTTCCCTGTCAAGCCCCCACTCCCATCATTTTCCGCGTAACGCAATGTATCGGCTAGCCAAATAAAGTCGAAGGAGTTGTCCGAGCAGTCATAGCGAATTGATAAAATAGAACTATAGAGTTTAAAAAACGCGGGCCGCCCGCATCCTTATTTGTTATCGAGAGCCGACGTCATCCACAAGCGTTCGGCCGCCTGGCCCAAAAAAGTGTAGAGCTAAGCCGAGAATCCCAGAGTTCAGAGTCCTGGATTTGCACAAGAACCCCCTGCGCGGCATGGGCTTAAGGGCAGCCTTCCTGAATCCATCGCTGGGGATGATCCTACGGCACTGGTCACGCTCCGGCAAAAAGGGTATCGTTGTAATCGGTGCGAGCACGAATGGGTACCCCGGAAAAGTACAGACGGAGAGCCGAAAGTCTGTCCATCGTGCAAGTCGCCGTACTGGAACAAACCGCGCAAGTACAAACTCAAAGCGCGTTCCTGATCTTTTAAAAAGTTGGGGTGGGCAACGGGGTACGATCCCGTACAGCCGGAGCCAAAATCCGGTGTTCTGCCAGTTGAACTATGCCCACCACAAGGCTGCGAGTGAGAGACTCGCCTCGAAAACGTGCTCTCACTCGCAGACGGAACTCCTATTTGAGTTCTGTCCCATTGTTCGGACTAGTGCTTTCATCGAAGACATCAAGAAGTGTCGCTTTTCTCCTGTAGGTAACTCCCGTTCCTTCATCGTCTTCTTTCGCTTCCAAAAAAGTTGGCACCATACGCTTCATCGTTGTTGCGATCGACGCCTTTGGATTGCTCTGGTAGTGCCGAAAATCGAAACCGATGTCGAGCAGGCCATCGAGAACCTGCGACGTGCTGTACCAATCTTCTCTGTGCTTAGAGAAGAACAAGCGGACGGCTTCCATGAGGCTGTTGCTTTGTTCCTGCAACTCGGCGAATTCCTTTTGAAACATTCCTTGCCATTGCTCGTTAATCAACGGGAAGATCGTGGTAATGAGTTGCGCGAGTTTCGCGACCTCCAAGTCGATTTCATCGCGTTGATCGCTCAGATATTTGCAGCGTTTCAAAAGGCCGCGAAACATCTCATCGTAGTTGATAGGCGGATGTACACTAATTTCATTAACCATGGCGCGGACAATTATGAGACAAGTGTCTAGCAAAATCAAGAAGAATTGCAAGACAGATGAAAATGCCACCGGATGGGATGCGATGATTCGGGACGCCAGAAAACGAATTGAGGACCTAAACTTCTCTATCAAGGTGTTTGAACGAAGGAAAGCTTCTGGTGAGCCGTGGCCGGGGTCTTATGATGTAGCTACGAAATGACTCTTTGTGCAGGATTACGAATTTATGTGCAGGATGGCGTTAAAGTGCAAAGCCCAGAGCCATGCTCTAACTCGTTATTTTTGAATACTATAGATTTAAGTCGCGCATTTTGAATATTTTGGGGATATCGCTCTAAGTCTATGATTATATTGCAGTACAAGGACGATTATCCACTTGACACATAATTGGGTTTGTGGCAGAGTGAGCCTATCTTTCCGAGGCAGCCATGAACCTCATAGAAGTCTACAGCCAATTCAAAAGCGAAGAGCAATGCTTCGACTACTGGGAAAAACTACGCTGGCCGGATGGCCCGCGTTGCCCGATGTGCGGCAATAAAAACCTCTCCATCATCACCCGCCAGACCAAGACAAAGAACAAACGCGCCCGCATCTTTGCCTGCCTAGAACCCTCCTGCAAACAGCAGTTCTCCGCAACCTCTGGCACGATCTTCCACGACTCCCACCTGCCGTTAACCAAGTGGTTCACAGCCATCGCCCTGATCGTGGATGCGAAGAAAGGCATGAGCGCGAAACAATTGCAGCGGCATCTGAAAGTGAGTTATGGAACCGCGTGGCATCTCGCTCACCGCATCCGCAAGGCGATGGAAGAAAATGATGGTTCGTTTCTAACCGGCATCGTGGAGATGGACGAAACCTATATCGGCGGAAAAACCATACGGCGCAAGGATCGCGGCAATCGCAAATACGAAATGAAAGACGCGGTAGTCGGCATGATCGAGCGCGGCGGACGCCTGCGCTTCCGGCACATCGGCAAAGGCTCTGCGACCGCCGAGAAGATCAAACCACTTGTGCGTGAGCACATCTCCCGCGATGTAGACCGCGTGATGACCGATGAATCAACGATCTATCCTTTCGCTTTTGACGGTTACATTGCCAGCAAGCACGAAACCGTCGCTCACAAATATGAATACGTGCGCGGCGACGTTCACACGAACACGATTGAATCGGCCTTCTCGCTTTTGAAGCGAGGGATTGTCGGCAGTTTTCACAAGGTCTCGATAAAGCATCTGCCGCGTTATCTCGGAGAGTTTGAATACCGTTTCAATCGGCGCAAGACGGGCGGGATGTTTGAGGAAACTTTGCAGCGGATCGCGGAGCGAAAACCGCTGACATACACAGAATTGACCGCCGAAAAGACGGCCT
>JASHOU010000190.1 GCA_030038475.1 Terriglobales bacterium
ACAAATTCGAGCGGTGTTTTCACCTTGGCGCGATACGCCTCAGGCGACCAGAACTCCGGCGACTTGAACATCGTACGCAACACCTCGCGAATGTCGCCCTTCTTTTTCAGGAAGGTCTGCGCCATGCGATCCACCAGAGCCGGCGGAGGATCGTCGGAGACGAAGCGCATCGCCAGCTTCTGCGAGATAAAGTGCGCCGTGTTGGGATTGCGCGCCAACAGGTGCAGCACCTCGAGTCCTTCTTTTTCGCCGTTAGGTTTGATGCGATGACCGAGGACGAATTTTTCGCCGGGTTCATGCATGCGCGGCTCAAACTTAAAGTTGCCGCCTTTGTTGGGTTGATCGATCGTCCAACCGGTAAAGACTTTGGCCACTTCGGTGACATCTTTCTGCGAGTAGCCGCCGTTCACGCTGAGCGTGTGCAACTCCATCAGTTCGCGCCCGTAGTTCTCGTTCAGACCGCTGGCTTGCTTGCCTTTGCGCCGGTTTCCGGGCCGCGGCGGTTCGCCGGGCTTGTGCGGCGGGATTCCCAGCGCGATGTCCGAGTCGGGGCCGACGCTCAGCCAGTTATCGAGATAGAACATCATGGCGGGACTCTTTGCGGTTGCTACCAGCAGGTCTTCGAATTTTCCGAGTGCGTGCGGGCGGATTGCATCGCGCTCGTAGCTGGTCAGAAGGTAACGGTCGGCGCCTTTGTTGATGAACACATTGAAGTGGTTGAGCCAGAAGTCGGTCATCACCTCGTCGAGTTGCCGCTCGCTATAGACGGCGCGCACAACCTTCGCCTGCGTAAGCTCGTCGACGACGACCTGCTCGGGATTCTTCAGCGCCATCATCGTTTCTCTTTGCTGCGCAGTCATACCGTCCATTAACGCGTCTGCTCGGGCGCCTTTCGCCGTGGCAGCAAGCTGGCGACGGTCTTCGGGCGACATCTCGAGGATTTCCTTCATCCGCTCGTCTGGAGGCAGGTCGAGAAGCTCCTGCGTGCGCACATTCGCGAGCCAACGGTCTTCTTTCTCCCGGTTGCCGCCGTTCCCGGAGACGCCTGTGGCTGCTTCCTGCTTGCGCTCCTTTTGATCTTCGTAGCGATCGAGTTGCGCTTCATAAACCGCGCGCATCGTGGGATCGCGCGGCAGCGAGGCTTTACCGTCCGCGATTTGTTTGATCACCTGATTGGGCGGAAAATTCTCGACGATCTGTTGTGCGTTCATCCGCAAAGTGCGGAATTGGGCCAGCCGCGCCTCAAGCGCGGAGTCGTCGATTTTTTCGGGATGAAGTTGCAGGTCGATCCATTTGTCGACACCGATCTGCGTGACGCGGTCAATGTCGCCGGGCCGCGGACCGAAGGTCAGCCGATTCAGAGCATGGACGGCGCGTTTTCGCTCATCCATCGTTGGGTTGGATTTGTCTTTCTTCTTACCCAGAGCGATCTGCGAGCCGAACCCGGCCACCACGACCAAAGCGGCTGCCACCAACCAACGGAGTCTTCGCTCGGACATGCGTCCCCTTGGCCTTTATCTAATGAACCCCGATGGCAGGAAAAGTTTCGGATAATCTCAGCCTAAAACCTAGGTAACTTAATTCTTTAGTTGCGCCACATAGGCCTTGCCAGCCTGCGACTTGCGAGTGGTGCTCTCGACAAATTTGAGAAATTCGCGCAGATGCTCCTTTTGCGAGAGTTCGACCTCAGAGAATTTAACTCGCACGCCGTGGGATGGATTGCTGTGTGTGGCGACCCCGCTGAGGATGACGCCTTTCACCCAGATTTTGCCGCTGGCGACCCACAAGCCGATCTCCAGGGCCTTGCCCGCGGGCACAGCGCTGGGAGTCTCGACCAAGCAACCGCCGCGGCCTACATTTGCCAGATTGCCCCAGACCGGCTCGTGTACACCCTCTACGTGAATTTCTACGGCTACATAGCATTTGATCCGCTGAAAACGGCGGCGATCCGACAACAGCGGCGGAGTAAATAAATCGGGTTCGAAGGGCGGAGTGCGATCTACGGGGTCGGGACCGTGAAGCACGGGTGGCACCGGGGCGACCGGGGCGACCGGGGCATTTTCGCGCGCGCTTCGCGCTTTAACGGCAGCGTCTTTGATCTCGCGCATCGCCCGCAGCAGCGCCGCTTCACGCTGTTCCGGGGCCACTTCACGATAAGTCTGGAGTAGTAGTCCGATATGACTGACCAAGTCTGGATCCGTCAGCAGCCGGGTCCAGTCCGACCCCTTGGACACTTTCTTCTCGTCGCTCATGCGTGGGACTCCCTTTGCGCAGTTTGCACGAAGGGAGGTAATTCCTAGATTGACCTTTCGGTGGAGGTTACACAAGATGACCAAGGTCACTCGGAACGGCGTAAACAGAGCGTCAACAGATGCGGGCTTTACGTTTGAGCAAACCGCGACCTCTACAATTTGCATCGGACGTTCGCCGAGAACAGTCCAAAGGACTTATGATTTCAGTCGTGTGCTAGTGATTTCCTTTGTATCAGGAGAGCATCAAGGCTTCATGGCATCTGCCAAGCATTCCACCGCCCGATTGCAACGTTCTTTCGCTTTGTTTTTGCGGATTGTGTTACCTATTCTGGCCATCGTTATCGTTCAATCGGCGCTTTTCGCACAGAATTCGTCTTCAAGCTCGAGTTCGAATTCGTCGGTCATGCAAACTCAGGCATCGCCGATTCCAACTTCACAAGTTCAAACCTCGGCGCAAAATCCCGTATTTGGCAGTGTGCCCGAAGCCAAGGCAACGCCGGGAATACTTTCACTGACTTTCGGCGATGCTATCGAGCGGGCACTGCGCCAGAACCTTGCTGGCCTGTTATCGGAGTACAACACGATCGAAGCGCGTGGAGAGAAATGGGAGCAACTGAGCGATCTGCTGCCGCACGTCAACGCCGATGTGCAGGAAACTGCGGAGAAGCAGAGCCTGGCAGCCTTAGGCTTCGAAAAGTTAGGCCGCAACGGGCCGTTTGCGAGTATACCGCCCGTGATTGGTCCCTTCTCTTATTTCGACGTGCGTGCGTCGGCCACACAGCGCGTCTTCGATTGGAAGTCCATCCAGAAGTATCGGTCCTCGGTGATTGGCGAAAACGTGTCGCGGTTTAATCTGAAGGACGCACGCGATTTGGTCGTGCTTGCGACCGGCAATGCCTATCTGCAGGCCATCGCCGGAGCAGCCCGGGTGGAAACCGCGCAGGCGCAGGTCGAAACAGCCAAAGCGCTTTATGACAAAGCTGTTGCGCAGCAGCAGGCGGGCGTCGCTCCCGCCATCGATACGCTGCGCGCGCAGGTCGAATATCAAACGCGCCAACAGCAGCTCATCGCAAACACAAATGACTACGCTAAGCAGAAGATTTCTCTGGCGCGCGTGATTGGACTTGCCCCGGGGCAGGAATTTGAATTGGCCGACAAAGCTCCTTATGAGCCTTTTCCCATTCCAGATTTTCAAACCGCCTTACAGCGCGCTTATTCGTTCCGTTCCGATTACAAAGCGGCGCGCGACCGTCTTGCCGCCGCGCAGCTCGAGCGCAATGCCGCGACCGCGGGATATTTTCCCACGATCGAAATGACGGCAAACTTCGGTGAAATCGGCGAGGTTCCCGGCGATGTGTTGCCGACATACATGATTGCTGGCACCCTGAATATTCCTATCTTCCAGGGTGGCAAAGTCCACAGTGATGTGCTCAAGGCAGAGGCCGCGCTGCGCCAGGCGCAGGCGCAAATGGCGGACGTGCGCGCACAAATCGACCAGGATACCCGCAACGCGCTGCTCGACCTCAAGTCGTCCGCCGATCAGGTGGAAGTGGCCCAGAGTTCGGTGAAGCTGGCCGAGCAGGCGCTCACGCAGTCGCGCGATCGCTTCTCCGCCGGCGTCACCGATAACCTGGAAGTGGTTCAGGCGCAAGAAGCGGTGGCGGTTGCCCACGAGAATTTGATTTCCAGCTTGTACATGCACAATCTAGCCAAGGTTTCTTATGCTCGCGCATTGGGCCGCGCCGAAGAAGGCGTTCGCGAATATTTGAGAGGCAAGTAAAACGATGGAGCCAACCACCAGCATTGCAGCCGAATCTCAAGCACAACCGGAGATGAGGCCGGCGCAGTCCCAACCGCCGCAATCTCAATCTCTGCCGGATAACGAATTCCGCTATCGGCGGCGCGCCGCTTTCTTTGGAAGTCTGCGCACGAAGTGGGCATTCATTCTGATCGGCATTGTGCTTTTGGTCGCCGCTTTATTTTTATGGCGCTATCTCGCAAGCTACGAATCGACCGACGACGCGCAAATTGACGGGCACGTGAATTCGGTGAGCGCGCGTATCAGCGGTCACGTAGTGAAGCTCGACATTCGAGACAATCAATACGTCGAGAAGGGAACCGTTCTAGTGGAAATCGATCCCACCGACTACCAGGTCGCCGTGGTGCAAGCGCGCGCTGAATACGCCGACGCGCAGGCGCAGGCTTCCGCGGCAGGCATTAATGTCCCGATTACCAATGTGAACACGTCTAGCCAGGTGAGCAGTGCAGAAGCGGGCGTTGAGAGCGCGCAGGCTGGAATCTCGGCCTCGCGCCAGCAATTTGACGCGGCGCAGTCACAGGTTGCTGAAGCCGAGGCCAACAACACTAAAGCGCAGGACGATCTTATCCGCTATAAGCTGCTGATCGACAAACAGGAGATCTCCGAGCAGCAGTACGATCAAGCGGTCGATAGCGCGAAGGCGGCCGCGGCAACGCTAGCTGCCGCTCGCGCCACTGCCGACGCTTACGCGTCACAGATCAAACAGGCGCAGAGCAAACTAGAGCAGGCAAAAGCCGATCTTCGCGCCTCTGGCACGAGAGAGCACACCATGCACGTCATGCGGGAGCGTGCCCAATCAGCACAGGCGGTCGCGGAGCAGAAAAAGGCCCAGTTGGATCAGGCAGAACTCAATCTTCATTACACCAAAGTGATTGCGCCGGTTACGGGAATCGTCAGC
>JASHOU010000191.1 GCA_030038475.1 Terriglobales bacterium
CGCCACGTGCCGATTTCTTCTTATTCGAAAGGCATGCGGCAGAAGATCCTACTCTCTGCCGCGCTGATGCATAATCCGGAACTGGTGCTGCTGGATGAGCCGTTTTCCGGTCTCGACGTCGGCTCCGCGCTGGTGATCCGCAGTTTGATCCAGGAACTTGCAGCGCGCGGAAAGGTGGTCCTGTTCAGTTCGCACGAATTGGAAACCGTGGAGCGGGTTTGCTCCCATATCGTGATTCTGCACCGCGGCAAAATCGTCGCAGACGATTCGATCGAGCGGCTGCGCACGCTGATGGCTCTGCCGACGCTTGAAGACATTTTTTCGCAGCTAGCCGTGGAGCAGGATACGGCGGCGATTTCCCGCGAGATTGCGGATTTGATTCTGACCTGAGGGCGCCGCATGAGTAAGCTCCAGTTTCAGGTGCTGTACCAACAGTTCCTTTTCCGCATGGTGGACCTGGAATTGGGTGTCTTGGTGTACGTGGGCACGGCATTTATCTTGGGCGACGCCGTGCGATGGGAGGAGAGCGGGCTCACAGAGGATCCCGGAAGCCTCGCCGTCATTCTCGGTTATTTGGCGGGCGCCCTGCTGCTGCTGCGCTGGCGCAATTTATCGCAGGCGGCGTCCACGCAAGATGCTCTGGAATTCGAGACAATCCAGCCTCCCGAAATCTTGCCCTTGGGATTGCATCGAGACGGAGGGCCGCTTGCTTAACGTTAATGAAAAACTTCAATTCAAAGCGTTGTACCGGCAGTTCTTGTTTCGCATGGTCGACCTGGAGTTGCTGTCGAGTTCCGCCCAAGGCGATATCAGCAAACTGCTGGGACAAATCGCCGGGATGCTGATTTTCTTCAGCACGATGCTGAGCCTGGGCGGGATGCTCTTCGACGGGAGGGGAATGACACGCCTGGAGTTCCTCACAACGCTCTGGTCGATCCAACACTTCCTCATCTCGACCACGATGTTGGTGGTGGGGATGTTCGCGATTCTGAGCTGGGACACAACATTCCCGGACCGGCGCGACGTTCTGGTTCTCGCTCCGCTGCCGGTTCGCCCGCGGACGCTATTCTTCGCGAAGGTCGCTGCACTGGGGGCGGCTTTGGGCACGGGAGTGGCGAGCCTCAACGGTCTGGCGGGACTGGTCTGGCCGGCCCTGCACTTCGTGCCGCCAGACGGCAACGTGTTGCGAACGTTGCTGGCGTACTGGGTTTCGGTGAGCGCGGCCGGCATTTTCGTCATGTGTAGCGTGCTGAGCGTTCAAGGATTGGCCGCGGAACTCCTTCCTCGCCGTCATTTTCTGCGTGTCTCGGCGATTCTGCAACTCGGAGCGCTGTGCTTGTTTTTGGCTGGATATTTTTTGGAGCCGTCGCTCGAATCGCCGCCTTTGCTGCTTGATCCGGCGAATCAGCACCGGGTTCTTCAAGTGCCGACCTACTGGTTCTGGGGATTATTTCAGACGCTCAACGGCCCTTTGAACCTGCCGGGAGTTCCGGCGGCGCCCAGGGAACTCTGGAGCGGCCTGGCGGCGCGAGCTTTGCTGGCGCTGGCGATCTCGGTTACGGGGAGCGCGACCGCCTTCGTGCTCGCCTATTTCCGGACCATCCGCAGGATTGTGGAAGAGCCGGATATCGTGCCGGGATCGCGAGCCTCCGCGCCTTTCGGTAGCCGGTGGCTGCCGCGATTCGGTAGTTCGCCCATGACCGCCGTGGTGCAGTTCAGCATCCGGACGCTGCTGCGCAGCCGCCAGCACCGGCTTCTGCTGGTGTTTTTCCTGGGCATCGGGCTCAGTTTTCTGGTGTTACTGGCGCACAGCCGTCCACCTGGCGACCAGCTCGGGCCGGAGGAGCTATACCAAGCCGCGCTTATCGTTTCGAGTCTGGTGATGATGTGTTGCATGGTGGTGGGAATGCGCGTGGTGTTTTCGCGGCCACTCGAGATTCGAGCCAACTGGATCTTTCGCATCGCGGGGCTCTCCGCTGCGGGGGATTGCCAGGCTGCGTGCCGCCGATCTCTGTTTGTATTGGCCGTGCTGCCGGCATGGGCGATCTCCGCGGCCGCTTTGCTGCCGGATTTTCCTTGGCGCATGTTCGCGACGCACCTGGTCGCTCTGGCTCTGCTGGCGTCGATCGCAGTCGAGGCCACGATTTACAATTTCCGCAAGATTCCGTTTACCTGCACCTACCTTCCCGGAAAATCCCGCGCGAACTTTCTGATTCTGGCCGGCTATGGATTCCTGACTGTAATCTTTCAGGCGGCACAATTCGAGATGACGCTGCTACCGAGCGCAGTTAAATCGGCGGAGCTGATTATGGCTCTGGCGGCCGCGGCAGCCCTGGCTTACCGGTATTCGCGGGAACAGGCCAAGCTCGATCCGGAGGGGGTGCAATTTGAGGATAAAGCTCCCGATGTGATTCTGCGGCTGGGCCTGAATCGCGACGGGGCGCCGGTCTAGGCCGGGACCGCGGCGCCTGCTAATCGCGCGTGTGCTTGAGTTGATCCAGCGTGAAGGCATCGTAATCCAGCACCCAACTCGAGTGCTGGCCCGGCTGGTGGCTGAAAAAATCGATCAACGGGATGAGGCTGATGCCGGTCTGATTTACGCTGCTGCCCAGAATGTTGCCCTCGCGCGCCGGGTCCTCGGCGAGGATTCTCAGCTCCGCCCATAGAGGCTCGCTGCCGGAAAGGCCGGTCGTGTCGAGCGACATCTGGCTGAGGCACCAGGCCTGCGCCTGCTTGGCGGTCAGGTGCGAAACCCGCTTGGCTGGCAACGCTGTTTTCACCACGGTGAAGGCATCGGAACTGTCCGCAAAAATATCCATGCTGACCACGAAGCGGTCCGCGGCCCGGGCAAAGACGTGGTTCCGGTTGCCTGACCACAGTGTAGTCTGGATCAGAAACGGCACCTCCAGGGCGTTGCGGAGGCGCGTCATGGGCTTGCCCTCGAAGAAATCCGTGCGCGGAGCCGAAAACTCCAAGCGGTTGTTGCGATGCTCCAGAATCAGGTTTTCGGTGACCACCGCCACTGCCAGGCCGGAGACGAACGCCATCAGCGCCCACCATAGCCGGACGCCTAGGATGGATCGGGTGCGGCTCGGATTGTTGCCGGATCGAGTCACGTGTTAGAAATTCATTCCCGCGAAGAAAATCGGAAGCGGATGCATGGCGTGCAGCGGATACGCCACCGCCAACTGAAAACCTTCCTTCTTGAAGCCTACACCAACCGACTGCCGTTGTTCGCGCTCCCGCGGTACGTCCCACACGGCGCCGGTATCATAGAACACCTGATACCAGCGATACGTATATTGGACCGAACCGTAAATCACGTTCGAGCCGCCGGTAGGATCGAGGTCGAAGCGGTTCCAGCCTCGCAACATACCGGCGTTGCCCAGGACGAAGCGCTCATACAGCGGAGCCTGGCCCTGAATGCCACCGGCCAGGAAAGCGACCTCTACCGCATGGCGGTCGCGTTGGAACTTGTAACGCGCCCTTGCGGTGTGACGGGTGAAATCAGCGCCGGTACCGAACAAGGGTGTAGCGGCGTCGAGCGAATAGGATGCGTCCAGGTCCTGGTTCTGAAGGTCTTCAGCCGAACCCCAACGCTGGTGGTAGCGCAGAGTAGATACCACCGCGTTGGACGATTCGGTCTCCGCGCCCGGCGTGCTCGGCCGGTATCGCGCGAAACTGACGCCGAAGTCGAATTCGAGAGGAGCGATGATCGTCACCCTCAACTCCGGCGCGAAAACCTGGCGCGTGCGGTAAATCCCGGTGGGATCTTCCGCAATGGTCGTTGGATTCCACATCTCGTGAAAATCGTCAAACTCAAAGTCGAAGCCCACGCGGTCCGTGAGGATGCTGTCGCGGTCGTACTTGACGCGAAAGCCGGCGTAGCGCTCCAGCAGCTCATCGCCGTCGCTGGCTAGCGCCACGGTGAAAACGTTGCCGCCCAGGTGTGTAGTGGCGCTGCCTTCGCCGCTCCAACCCTGCTCGGTGTCGTACAGGAATTTGGCGACCTTCAAATCTACCGGCTTGCGGGCGACGTCGAAATTCACCAGCACGTGATCCGGCATGGTGCCGCGGGTGACGCGGACCCGGACCCGCGCCGCACGCAGCTCATTCTTCAGGCGCGAAGCCAGGCGGTCGAGCTTCTTCGAATCGAGGTTCGCTCCAACCACCTGATGAAGTTCGGCGCGCAGCGAACTGCTGAGCGTGGTGTTGATCGCCCGGCTCTCCACGCCGACCACGCTCACGCTTTCCACGATGTAGCGGGCGTTGACGTTGGCGGAATCGGGCGCGGCTTCTACTTCGGTGTTGCCGCCCCACAAAGGCAGGCCGATCACCAGCGCAAACCAGACAGCGGATCGCATTGCGGGTTTCCCAGCACGCCGCAATCCATAGCTTCGGCCCTTCCTTTCAAGGACTTGAGCCGGGCTGAGTGTGCCGAAGTTTCACAGGTGGGCGGGGCCTCGTTACCGGATCACACGCAGGTCGGTGTCGTTGAACCCGAACAAGCGCGCCGGAGGGTAAACGGTTTCAACTGGCGAGCTGCAGCATCTCGCCTTGGAAAGTCCGGCGAGCGAAACGAACCTGCCATACAGGCCGACCACCCGTTCCGGCCGCAGGGGCGCTTCCGGAGGCGCGCCGGAAAGGATCTCCTGGCGCTTTTTTTCGACTTGGTCGCGTAGCGCATCCGGAGCTTGCGCGGTGCGCGTCAGGCCGATCGAGGCGGGGAATCCGATTTCGCCCGAAGTCAACTCGAATGGGCAATCGAGCCGCAGCGTTTCGTCCATGCCGGACTTGAAGATGCCGACGATGACGGCGGGCTGACCGATGAGAGCCTCCCGTTGGTCCAGCGCCTCGCAGACCGAAAGCACCGCCGTGGCGCGCTGCCCCTGAAGAATGAGGAGGCCACGGCTGAGTTCGATCTCCGCGGTCCCGGCAACGCGTACCGCCTTGACCGTTTCGCGGTATCCGAACATTGACAGGCACAGAATGTACCAGCCGTCTGCCAGGCTCGCGAAACTGAAATCGCCACGCCGGCCCGCAGCAGTGCTCAGGGGCGCGGAGCCGTCGGGGCGGAAAAGACGCACGCTGGAGCCGGCTGGCGCTTTGCCCTGAATGCTCGCCATGGCCGCAGTATATCGCTAGCGCCGCAAAGCCTTCGCCGCCGCGGCGGCCTGATCGAAGGCCTGCTCCATCGTGGGGCTGTGCAGCGCGGCTCGCAATTCTTCTAGCTTCGCGATAAACGCCGCCAGCGCGGTATCAATGGGCTCCGCGTTGGTCGAAAAAATATCGCTCCAGATTTCGTAGGGGCTCGCGGCGAGTCTGGTCAAATCCAGCGCCGCCGGCCCCGCCACTTGCGCCGCATCCGGCTCGGCCCCAATCACCGATGCGAGAGCCGTCGAGATCAACTGCGGCAGATGCGAGGTCACGGCGACCAGGCGGTCGTGCTCCTCGGGGGACAAGAAAACCAGCCGCGCTCCGATGCGCTCGATCCACGGCTCTAATTCCGCATCCCGGCTGGTGAGCACGTACGGCCGTCCACGAAACAAATCGGCATCCGCATGTTCGACGCCGCTCGACTCTTTCCCCGCCAGGGGATGGCCGCCAACGAAGCGCGCGCGATGAATCGCGGCAGCGGCGCGATCCACAATGGCCCGTTTGGTCGATCCCGCGTCCGTGATCAGAGCGCCGGGCTTCACATGCGGGTCGAGCGCGTCCAGCGAGGCAAGGATCCCTCCAATGGGTCGCGCGAGATAAATCCAATCCGCCCCCGCCGCGGCCTCGTCGAGCGGCAGAGCCTCGTCGATCACCCCGCGAGCCAGCGCCGCCTCAATCGCCGCCGGCGAGCTCACGCCGGTGATGCGTCCGCGGAATCCAGCCTTGCGCAGAGCTAAGGCGAAGGAGCCTCCCATGAGGCCGACGCCGGCGATGCTGACACTGTTCACGCGCTCCTTCCGACAGCCGCCGCTACTGCCCGCACCTGCTGCATCATTTCAGTGAATTGCGGAGGCGTGAGCGTTTGGGCGCCGTCGCTCATGGCGTGGTCAGGATCGGGATGCACCTCCACGATCAATCCATCCGCCCCTGCGGCCACTGCTGCGCGAGCCATCGGCAACACCATGTCGCGGCGCCCTGTGCCGTGCGAAGGGTCGCCGATCATCGGCAGGTGCGAGAGCTTCTTCACCACCGGAATCGCGGAAACGTCCATGGTGTTGCGCGTGGCGGTCTCAAACGTGCGAATGCCGCGCTCGCATAGCATCACGTCGAAGTTGCCGCCGCTCATGACGTATTCAGCGGCCAGCAGCAGTTCTTCTATCGTCGCCGCGATGCCGCGCTTGATCATCACCGGCGTCGTGAGTTTGCCGGCCTCGCGCAGCAGATTGAAGTTCTGCATGTTGCGCGCGCCCACCTGAAAAATGTCGACATAGGGCAACATCAGCTCGATCTGCGAAATTTCCATGACTTCGCTGATCACCAAAAGTTTGAAGCGGTCGCCCGCTTCCCGCAGCAGTTTGAGGCCGTCCAAGCCCAGACCCTGAAACGAATACGGAGAAGATCGTGGCTTGAACGCGCCCCCGCGCAGAACCCGCGCACCAGCCTTTGCGATCAGTTCGCTGACTGTGAAGAGTTGCTCTTTCGATTCCACCGAGCACGGCCCGGCCATGACGACAATCTTCTTGCCGCCAATTTCGATTCCGTTCGTAAATTTAACCACCGTGCCTTCCGGACGAAAATTCCGCCCCGCCAGCTTGTAAGGCGAAGTGATGCGGTGGACTTCCTGTACGCCCGGCATCATCTCGACTTCGCGCGTGTCGAAGTCGTGAGGAACTCCCACTCCGCCAAGCACGGTTTGTCGCGCTCCCGTAGAACGGTGAACTTCGAAGCCAAGAGAAACCAGCCGGTCGATGACTAGCTGGATCTGCTCTTCCTTGGCCGATTCCTGCATTGCCACGATCATGCGTGCGCTCCGCCATCGTGCACTTGAGGTCTTGTCATCCTGAGCGAACCAGGGTTCCCGACACGCCCGCCTTTAGCACGACCGAGTGGTGAAGTGCAGGATCTCCTTCTAAACGGCTCTCCATGCGAGCACATGCGACTGTGCGTTAGACCCATAAGTAGTAAGTTTCTAGTTCTCAAGTTGCGCGTCAATCTCGATCTCGCAGTCGGTTACCGGCGAATCCGGAACGATTTCGTGTTTCTGAATGCTGCGCATTACATCCATAATGCGCTCGTAAATCTGCGCTAGGTCGCGCTCCGTCAATGGGCCCGTGCTGCTGCGCTGCACGTTCGCAATCACCTCGCGCTCGCGCTCCGGTTCGTAAACCGGCAGGCTGGTGTTGCGCTTCAATCGTCCGATTTCGACGGCTGCGGCCGCGCGCTCGTTGAGCAGGGCCGCCAGCTTGCGGTCCAGTTCGTCGATTTTTCTGCGCCAATCGGAAATGTCCATAGAGGCTTTTAGCTCTGGGCTTTTGGCTCAATTCCCCGCTCCTATCGGAAAGCGCCCCCAAGAGCGAAGAACCAAGAGCTAACAGCTAACAGCCAAGAGCTAACGAGTGATGGCCGAGAGCTGGCTTATGAATTCTGCCACAGACGCCGCTTCACGTCCCGGATTTTGTTCGATAACGTGAACGATGGCGCTGCCAACAACCGCACCTTCGGCAAATTTGCCCACTGCCGCAAATTGCTCCGGCGTCGAGATTCCGAAGCCGACCGCAACCGGCAGTTTGCTGAACCGTCGGATGCGCTTTACCAGCGTCTTCGCGTCCCCAGTCATCTCCCGGCGCGCGCCTGTCACGCCGGTTCGCGAGATGGCATAAATAAATCCGGTGGAAACTCCAGCAATCAATTTCAGGCGTTGGTCGGTCGAGGTTGGCGCGGCCAGAAAAATTGTCGCCAGCTCATGCTTGCGAGCCTCGCGCACATATTCCGCCGATTCTTCCACCGGAAGATCGGTGATCAGTGTTCCATCAACTCCGGCCAGCCGCGCGACCTGGCAAAACTTTCCGAGACCCATGCGCAGGATGGGATTCAAATACGAAAAGATCACCAGTCCCACAGATTGCGAATGCTCGCGGATTTCAGCGGCAAGCGTCAGCACGTCTTGTAGCGAAGTTCCCTGCTTCAGGGCGCGTTCGCTGGCGCGTTGAATTACCGGGCCATCGGCCAACGGATCGCTGAACGGCACGCCCAACTCGATCACGCTCGCACCGGCGTCAATGGCGGCCAGGATCACCTCACGAGTGGTGGCGAGGTCGGGGTCGCCGCAGGTGACATAGGCGACGAGGGAAGGTTTGTGTTCGAAATGAAATGGCATGAATGCGCAATAGAACTATCTCACAAACCGCAGTTCGCCGAGATGAAGCAAAGGCCTCGAAAAAGCTGATTTTGAGCGGCAGGGAATTGCGCACCGCACTCGCTTGTTTCGGAAGCCCAGCCGGCAGCGACTGGAGGCTTGCGGCGACAAGGCCGCCGGAAGGTTAGTTCGGAGCCGCCGGAATTGCCTCACGCCAACGAGGCGGGTCTTTCGCCCCAGCAAGGCGCGTTTTACCCCCTTCGCCCGCTTGCCGCCCGTCCTCACCTTGATGTTCATCTCATTGTGCGGTTTATACTTAGCTCATATTTTAAAACGGTATTGCGATTGCCATTCCCTCACCCGGGGAGCCGGGCCCAAGCTATGGAATCAAAGGTCTTCAAAGCCAGAATCTTCAAAGCTGTGACTCTCGGCGCCAACCGGGGGAATTCGAGACCGGACTTCCAGTCATGAAACCGGCAAGCCCTAGCCTCCAGCTTCGGAGCGTTTCAGCATGAGTGCGGCCCAGGAACTACGCGGCCTTCTCAAGCTTCGCGGACTGCAACTGCTCGCCCTTTCGCTTCTATTGATTCTGCTGGCATCGGTTACCTTCCGCGCTAGGCTCGCAGTTCGCGATCCGGATATTTGGTGGCACCTCGAAACCGGCAATTGGATTCTTCAACACCACGCCGTCCCTTTCGTCGGCATCTTTTCGCGCACCGCCGCCGCGCATCCGTGGATTGCCTATAGCTGGGCCTACGAAGTCCTGATGTCGTGCGCCTATTCCTGGTTTGGCCTGGTCGGCTTCGCCATGTTCGGAATCCTGCTCACAACGGCCGTCGCCTTCATCCTCTTCTGGATGCTGCATCGTCTCTCCGGCAACTTCTGGCTGGCGTGGATCCTCGCCCTCATCGGAAATTTCGTTTTTCTCTTCAGTCTCATGCCCCGGCCCGTGTTTGTCACCATGATCCTGTTTATGGTCACGCTCACTTTTCTGCTGGAATCCCAGCGCACCGGCTGCATGCGGTTGTTGTGGTGGCTGCCCCTGGTTTTTGCCCTGTGGGCCAACGTCCACATCCAGTTCATCTATGGCCTTGCCAGCGTTGGCCTGTTTGTGGGGATCAACCTGCTGCAGCGGCTGGCAAGCCGGTTTGGCGTCGAGCTCGGCTTCATCCAGCCTCCCACGCTTCCTCTGTCCGGCCTGATTGGAGTTACATTCGCCTGTTTCGCCGCTACTTTCATCGGTCCTTATACCTACCACCTGTATCCCGTGGTCGCAGAATATGCGACCCAGCCCGTGCCCTATTCCATGATTCAGGAATTACAAGCTCTCACCTTCACCTCCATCGAACAGTTTGTGCTGGTGCTGTTGACCGCGTCCGCATTTTTCGCCGTAGGTTGGCAGCGCAAGCTGGATCTGTTCAAGCTTTCTTTGCTGATCGCCGCCACGATTATTGCTTTTCGCTCCGCGCGCGATGCCTGGTTTGTAGCGATTTGTGCGGTAATGTTTCTTGCCGATCTACGCGCTCGGCAAGACTCGACTAAACAAGCCTCGCCAAAACAAGACTTGCCAAAAGAAGTCCCGCGAAAACCAGTGCTCAACCTTCCTGAACTAGCCGGCGTCGCCGCCGTCCTCGCCATAGGGATGTTGCTGCTTGCGCGTGATACCGGTTTCAACACCCGCGACCTGGATCGGGCCATCAGCCGCGAGTATCCCGTCGACGCCGCGAACTTCGTGCGTCAGAACTCGTTTTCAGGACCGCTTTATAACAATCTCGACTGGGGCGGATTCCTGATCTGGTACCTGCCTCAGTACCCGGTGGCGATCGATGGACGCACCAATCTCTATGGCGATCAAATGAACATGCTCATGTATAAGAGCTCTGGAGGCGACGAATCTTACACGTCCGACCCATATCTCAATGAGGCGGGATTGGTGCTGCTCCCGAAAAAGCTTCCGCTGGCACAACTGTTGACCATCGATCCGCGCTTCCGCCTCGTCTATCGGGATCAGTTAGCGTTTGTCTTTGCCCGTAACTAAGTCTACTGACTCGATTCGTTACTGCCGCACCAGAACCGCCGCCACATCGTCTTGATAAGCTACGCGGAATTGTGCCTTTAATACCGGCAGCGTCGTCAGCGCTTTCATCAGACCGGATTTCGGCTCCAGCAGAATCGTGTTGGCGGCAACAAAACGAGGCTCCGTTTCCAGACGCTCGGTGCCTTCGGTCACTTTGAAATATCTCTCGCTGCTTTCGTCGCCGTACAAATTCAAACGCCCATCCATCGCGACCGGATATTCCGGCAGATACCAGATCAGGAAACCACCCCACGAATACGCGTTGAACAGCGGACCAGGAAGCCGGTTCGCCCGGATGAAATCGCAAGCCTTCACCGGAAAGGTTGGACTGACCTGGGTCATCAATACATCGCTGTTTGGGATGCGGAGAATCGCCCCCAGAAGCACCGCCAGAACGAGCACGGCAACCAGCGGCTTTTCCCATTTCCATCCTATGCTGTTCTTCGCTGTGCGCGCTTCGGCTTCATGCTCTCCCTCTGTCACGGCGTCGGCGATCACGGCAATTGCTGGAAGCACCACGCACCACACATCCCGTTGCACCCGGAATGCCAGCATAGCAAGGATGCCCAACACGCCGAATTTGAACAGATCGCGCGAGCGCCGCCGCCCCAGCGCAAAAAATGCGGCCATCACCAGCAGCAACAAAACATAATGCTGCGGACGGCGGAATGCCATGGGGTGCATCTCCTGGAAATTCTCGAATAGCACTTTGCTGTAGGCGGTCTGGAACGCGTTGGCGTAGAGCTGAAAAGAATAAGGAGTCAGCAGCGTCGCGACCACGCAAAGTCCGGCGGCCGCGCCAATCTTCGCCAAAGAATGCTTCGGCTCCGGAAACGCACTCGCGCCGGAAATGTGCAACAGAAATTCTGCTCCCTCGGCCGCCAGAAACACGCCCAGCAGCAGCAATCCGTTCAAAAACTGCTCGTGTAGGTTGGCCCAGAAAAAGAAGAGCAAGGGCAACCAGAATAAAGGACGCACATCGTTGCGCTCCCGGCTTTGCAGTAACAGGAGCAGCTCAATGCCAAAAAACAAAATTGAAAAAAGCATGGGAGACAATAGCAGATCGACCATGACGTATTGCGCAGTGGCCGACAGCACAACGGCGCACCAGAAACTTCCGCGCCACCCCAGGAAAAAGGTGACTACGGCCAGCGCCACCTTGAAACCCATCAGCAGCGCGGGAATCGCTCTCAGACCGAGCACTTTGTAAGCCACGGCCATTAAAACGTCGAATCCCCAGCTGCACGCAACCCACGGTTTATCCGCATACTGAGAAAACAGGCCGTTGCGAGGGAAAGTGTGCTGTTGCAAGATCCAGAGCCCAGTGCGCAAATGCCACCAGACGTTATTGTTGAGGAAGGCTGTGATGTGGAAAGACTCGTAGATTGCAGCGGCGGTTAACAACAACGCCAATGCGGCAATCCGCACTGGAACGCGGTCAAGAACACGGTGTGCTCGGCGCGCTACAACAACATTCGCCGCAACGTTTGTGGTCGCCATACAGATGTTAGTGTTTGCCGGGCATAGGCGATTTGGAATTCACGACCGCTGTGACCGTGCCGTCCGGATTGTGACTGTAATTGTGGCACGTGAGCGTACAGGTATTGCTGCCGCGATTGTAGGAAATCGGAGAACGGAAATACCCGGAACTGGAGGTGTTCGCGGCCACAACCTTCAAATCGAAATTGACCATGCGGTCGCCCGACACATTCGACGAGGTCGCTCCCATGCCATGAGCGGTGTGGCACACCGAGCAGGAGAACCCCGCCTTGATATGCAATCCGTGCTTGCTGAAGCTGGCATTGGAGAGAATGTTGCTCAGGTCGTGGCACTTGGCACATAACGAGTAGGGCCCGCCGGCGCCGGGATCGGTGACGGCGGGAAGAAGATTCTGAATCGCGCTTCCCGGACCGGCAACGGGCGGAATTCCCGGCGCTACCTGGCTGAACTCGTAGCGCCGCTCCAGAATATGCGAGAACTGCGAACCGTGCGGTCCGTTCGGCCCGGTGCCGCCAAATTCACGATTGTCGTCGCTGTTGTGGCAATCCGTGCACAGAATGCGCCCCGTAATCAGCCGCCCCTGGGTGTGGCCATCCAGATTCAGCATGTATTTCAGCAGGCTGGGTTGTGGCAGCGAACTCTTGTTCTCATAGATTACGGGATGGCTCGACTTCGCCGTAACTCCGAACTGCGGGATCAGATTCAGCGCGTCGCCGCCGCTTGCGGCGCGCAGCGGCGCGTAGCCGAACACGGCCAGAGTCTGCTTACCGGTACTCGTGCCGTGACAACGTAAACAGGTTTCGTATTGGTTGACCGCCGGATCCACCTCCGTCACTCCATCGGTCGCGCTGACCCCGGCCGTGCCGTTTTGCGACCCGCGAATGGCGGTCGACGCGAAGGAACTCGTTTGCCGCGCCGCGTGGGCATCGTGGCAATCGACACACGTTGCGTGACGGTTATTCTCCAGCACCAGGCTTTCGTCCGCCGTGTGCTTGTTGCTTCCCGCCGGATAGGGATGGCCGTCTGTCTTGGCAAACTCGCCATACACATTGAGAATTGCGGGAGTAAGGTTGGAGCCGCCATTGTGGCACGAAATGCAATTCTGGGTTGCCGCGTCCATGCCCGGAACTGCGGGAATCGGTCCAACCAGCAAATCCGCGCCGCCCGGAGCATTGTGCGACGTGTGGCAGGACATGCAGGCCTCCTGACTCACGGTGCGATACGGTCCAATCTTCGATCCCTTGGATAGCTCATGCGCGGCCGTTGCGTGGATGCTTTCCCGCCACGCAGTGAAGGGATTATATTGGCTGGCCGTGGTGCGGCTCGTTCCCGCGCTCGCATTAGTCGTACCTGCAGTCGCTGCGGCTGCGTTGGCCGCTCCGGGTCGAGTGGCGCCGATCGGTCCCGGCTGCGTAACGTGGCAGGCGAAGCACAGGGCCGAGTTCGCATTATTCATTACCAGAAAATTCTGCGCGACCGGGTCAATGTCGTAAACGTGTGGATTATGACAGGTGTTGCACTGTACATTACCGTTCACCAGTTGCACTGCGGAGTTGCCTGTGCTGCCGCTGCACAGAATCTGCAGCAGGTTGTCGCTGCTCGTGCAATTCAACGGGAGCTTGAAATTAAAAGGGTGGATGCCTTGCAGCGTGCCGATAAACAGATCCTGGCTGTTCATACTGCCGGTCATCTTAAGATTGGTGTATGGCACGTTCGTTCCCGGCGCAACCGTGCCATCGTGGCAGCTAAGGCAGAGATTGCTGGCCGAACCGAGCGTCGGCTCCTGCTCCTGGTTCACCTCGGTCGGGCTGCTATAAAGAATGTAATTGTTTTCCGTCGACAGCACCTGGCTCCACAGCGGCAGGTTCGGCAGGCTGTTGCTGTTCAGGCCGGAGTGCGGAGCGTGGCAGAATTGACAGGCCGGCAACGGCCCGCTGACCGGCCCCGGCGTCGTCGGCCCCATATTGTGAATTCCCAGCACATCTTGCTGCGTCTGCGCTTCGAGCGCGGTCGCCGTCGCGAAAAGTGATGCGCACAACAAAGCGCGAACTATGACCAACCTCTTCACTGGCCTGCCCCTCGCGCCTGTTTTGGCAGCCCGTGATAATGAAACACCTGCACCCGCCGGTTGAAAGAATCCACCACATACACGCGATCGTCGTGATCAATAAACACGCCCGAAGGCAACTGAAACTCGCCCAGTTGCGCGCCTCGCTTGCCGAAGTAGTACAACAGGCGCCCCCGTCGATCGAAAACCTGTACCATCCCCGACAGCCCATCCACAACATACAGGTGGTCTTCCGAATCCACGGCCACGCCCTTGGGACGGAACATCTGCCCCGGAGCATCGCCAATCTGGCCCATCATCCCTTCCGCATTGCCGTTACGCCCAAACCATTGCACGCGAAAGTTCATGGCATCCACCACCAGCAGGTCGTTGCCGTCGATGTGCAATTCTGTGGGGTAGTAAAATTCGCCGCCGTCGCTGCCATGCTTGCCGATGGTCTGCATCACGTGGCCTTGCATATCCAGCATGAAGATCTGGTCGCGCAGCGTATCGGTCACATAGATGCGCTGCGCCCCCGAATCCACGGCAATTCCCGTCGGCCGTTTGAAGTATCCTTCGCCTCCTTTCAAACTGCCGATCGCGCGCCGGTATTTGCCGCCGGCATCGAAAACAAATATCTTTCCCGACTCCGAGTCGGTCACATAAATATTGTCCTGCGCATCCAACGCCACGCATTGCGGCGCCAGCATCGCGTCCTTTTCTTTATCCCTGCGCTCGAGGAATTTGTACTTGTGGTGTTCGAAATCGAAAATGTGCACCCCGGCCGCTCCGGGGTCGGTGACGATGGCGCGCCCGTGCGAATCGACCGCGATGCTATACGGACGAACCATCATCCGGTATTCCGGTTCGCCCACCATCACATTCAGAACCCGGGTCCAGAATTTCTCCTTGCCCAGCACTTCTTTTTGCGAGCTGAAGACGCCTTCGAATGTCAGCTTCCTGCCACCCTCCAGAAGCAGGTCGGGAGGTGCGGGTACGCTGAAAGTTTCGGGTTTCTTTGCCGCCCAAGACGGAGTGAGCAAAACGAGGATGAAGAAGACAATTCCCCACGGGCCGGGGCTCGCGCGTGACATCCCAGCTAGAATCCCTTGAACCATCTGGTTATCCCGAATGTGTATGAAGTTAGCATACTGGGCGGGGTGCTGGAAGGGAAGATGTGCTGATTGAACTTGGTCGCGCCCGCGGTGAAGATCACTTTTCGGAATTCGTATTGCAACAGGCCGGTGTACAAGGTCGAGCCGTTGTTCGATGACAGCAGGGGACTTATGCTGTTGCTGCCCGTCCTCTCATAGGCCGTGCTGATCGCCATGTTATGCACGGGATTCACCTTGAACGTGCCCCCATAACTCACGCCGTTATACAGGGTCGCGTTCTCGGGCGAAAGCACCGATCCCGGCACCGGCGTCTGCACCAATCCGCTGGCGGTGAACACTGAGGTCCCCTTGGATTGCGAATAATTCGCCGACATGGTGGCCCGCGTCCACAACAGCATGCTGTTGAAACTCTCTGAACGGTTTTCGTCGCCGGACACTTGTTGAAAGACGCTGCGCGCGCAATTGGCTATGGAGACCCAGCGCAAATCATGAGGCAATCTCACCTTGACCGTGCCACCGTAATTCAGCGACGACGTCGTGTAGATCACGAGCAGGGTTTGCGTGTTCTGGTCGTAGCGGACAAAACTTTGAATATCCCACCGTCCGTGTTGCCGATCGTAAAAGACGTTGCCCACAAGTCCCGCCCGCGTGTTGCCTTCCTGATCGGCGCTGTCTACCACCCCCGCCATGATCCTCAATCCCTTGAGCAATCGCGAGAAGCCGTAGCTTCCGGTAACGCCAAATTGCGTCAATCCGTAGTCTTGTCCATCGAAATACTGCTCCGAGCGCGTCGCGTATCCGCCCACCATCGCACCCGGCATAACCGTATAGTAGGTGCTGGCGGTCACCGAAAGGGAGCGCGACTCGGGGCTGACGATGCCCGCCACCGGCGCTTGCCCGTTATTGACAAGTTGCTGCTCGTAGCTGCCAAAAATATTGTCGGTATAGTTGGTCACTACGCTCACCGGCAGCCTTGGGAACAACAGGTTTACATTGGCGGTGAGGTTATCCGTGGTGCCATTGCTCTGGCCCGCGATCGAGTCGTCGGTGTCATAGCTGCCCCGGTTGAATGCCACCGAAAAGCTGCTGCCACGATAGGGAATTGGGCGGGAAGCGATCGCGTAATATTCGTTCGACGAGGTCTCCGTGTTTTCCGTCTCCCCATCGACCAGACCCGCCACGCCTGAATTCGCATTCACATGGATGAAGCCGCCGGTCAGTTGGAAACCGTCGACAAGATAGGCGCTTCTGACATCGAAATTCTTATTGGTGGCTGCGGTTGTAGTTGCGCTGCCCAGCAACGAACTCGAACTGCTCCCCTCGGCATAACCAATCGAAAGGCTCGGTTTTTCGGGAAACAGAAAGCTCCAACCCAGGCCGATTCCGTGCCCGTTGTTTTCCGTAGTCAATCCCGCCACACCCGGAATCCCGAACGTTCCCGAGCTGTTCCAGTTTTGGTGCACGCTGAAAAACCCCGGATAATGGCTGGCGTTGAAAATGTTGAGCGTCCCCGTGTAGCCGCTGGAGTCGGTGATGGATTGGGAATCGGAGTTGTCCTGCGACCGGCCGTAGTAAGGCAGCATGCTGAACGACACGAAATTTGGATTGTAGTAATAGCCGTTGATAGTGCCCGACCCGCCCAGGCCCAGCGAATGGTCCGAGCCTTGCAGATTGCCAAATTCCCCAGCGTAATCAGCCTCGATGTTCCCGTTCGCGGTCGCATGAAAGTCGCCCAGAGAAATCTGCGCCCACGCCCCGCCGCAGAACGCCAGTCCCCACAGCAGTACCACTCCGGCCCACTCTCGAGATGTCATTTTCCATGACACACCGTCAGCTCCCTTATAGCTCTTGCACCTTCGCGTTCTGTCGGAGCTTCTTGTCTAACCCGGCGCGCAGGCGCTCGTATTTTTCTTTCTGCAACTCCTGGCGCAGCGGATCTTTCACCAGCTCAAACGGCGCCTTGCCCGCCGGCGTATGCGCATTCAAGCGGAAGAAAGTGTAGAAGTTGCCCAGTTGCAGCAGATCGCTCACCTGTCCCGGCTTCATGGCCAGCGCCGCCTTCACAATCTCCGGCGGCAATTTGTCCCGGTCCACTGCCTTGTGGTCGCCCATGTTCACGTGAAAATCGTCTTCGGAAACTTTTTCCGCCAGCAGCCCAAACTCCTCGTAGTTCTTCGTGGCCTTGGCTTTCGTCCACGCATCCTCCGCCCGTTTCCGCGCGTCCTGCTTCACCGCATCGTTGGCTTTATCCGACGGCATGATCGAAATCGTCTGGATCACAAAGTTTTCTTTGTAGCGAAAAGCCTCCGGGTGCTTGTCGTAGTAAGCGCGCTCTTCAGCCAGCGTTACCTTGGACTTATCCTCAATCTCCGCCTTCAGCATCGCGTCCACCAGCAGCGAACGCCGGATTTTCTTCCGCAACAACTGCCGCGAGCCCTGCATCTCTGTCTTCAGGTATTCGTCGAAGGCCTCTGGAGTGGGAAATTGCGACCGGAAAGCGGTTTCCGCGCTCTGCAGTTTCGCTGCGGGCACCGTCATCTTTCTCCGTTCCGCCTCCTGATACACCAACTCTTCGAACTCGATCATCTTCAACGCGCCCGTGCGGATCTCTTCCTCTTCCGCTTTGGGGAAGCCATTGTGCTGGCGTGCGTAAGGGAAGATCGTAAGCATCTCGCGCAGCAGATCGCGGTCCGTCAGTTCAGTCCCGTTGATCCGCACTACGGGCTTGTCGCTGACTTGCATCACCGGGCTCAGCCCCGGACTGGCCGCGGGCGCGGAGTTCGCCGCTACCATGTTCTTGATCGGCGTCGCCTCATGCGAGGCCACCTGCGCCTGAGCCAGATTTGCCGGCATGGCCGCGAGCGCCAGCATCACGATCTGCAATTTGTAATTGGTGGTTTTCACTTTCCCTTCTCGCTTCCCGGGGCACACCCCTCGTGTTGCCCCTCCCCAATCGATAAACTTGGTGATTTGGTTAGCTGGCTAACCTTGGCCATCGTCATACTTCGGACCAGTTAGCCAAACCACCAGGCGTACTCGGTTCCCGGTTCTCAGAAAACCCCGCTCTCACTGAGAACCGGGAACTGAGAACTTTTGAAAAGCTGAGGGGAGAGAAACTTTCTCCCCTCAGGCCAAGCAACAACTTAGAAGGCAGTCGTAATTCCATTGGCGCCGAACGCTTCGTTCGCTACGCCAAAGTGGCACTGCCGGCAGAACTGCGTGGTCGAAGGAGCAGACGTCGGAGTCCAGGCTGCGCCCGGGTTGTAAGGAGCATTGATGAAGAAGTACGTCGCATAGCTGCCAGCCGCGTTGCCCGCGATCGGCGAGTTGGCGCTGGACAGATAGACGTTCATCTGGTGCTGGTTGTGGCAGGTGGTGCAAACCACATACGGAATCTGGTTCGCAACATCCACTACCAACCCCTGGATTGCCGGATAGCCATAGTTCGTTACGAAATTGGAATACGGGCTCCCAGGGGCGATGGTATAGGTCACGGACGCCGAATTGTTGACCACGGTGGTCTGGAACGACAATCCGTAGTTTTGCAGCGATTGCGGGTAATTCAGGCCGTTGAAGTTCGCCAGATTGCCCACCGGGTGATCGTTGAGGTAATCGCCCACCGCTCCGCCGTCGTTGCCGAGCAGCGTCGGGATCACATTCGGGCCATAGATTGCACCCTTGGTTGCGCCCTGGCCATCGCCATTCGGCAGCAGAGCGTTGTTATATTCATACGATTGATTCAACATCATGGCGCCTTCGGAAACGTTGCCATCATGGCAGCTCAAGCAAACTGCAATGCCAGCAACCATGTTGTTCGAGGAGCTGAACCACTGGGTTTCGCCGCCAAAGTTGACCGTGTAGCCGAAGCCACCCGTGTCATAGCCGCCGCCAAACGAAAGGGTTTCCTGGGTGATCAGGGAGACATCTTGTCCCCACAGGTGCCAGTCACCTTCCTTGCCGCCGCCGCTCGTCAGGCCGGCCGGAGAGAGTGTGCCGCCGTTGCCGCGTGCGCCGCTGTGCGGAGCATGGCAGCCCGCGCAGCCGCGCCCGCCGTTGTTGTGTGCGCCCAGGACGTCGGTTTGTGGGATAAAGTTGCCGCTGCCCGCGGCCGCCATGCCCACGACGAGCAACGCAAACAGAACAATTAACATTACTTTCTTCATAGTGTGAATCCTCCAATAAGGACTTTCGTTTTCAGTTGCACCTCTACTGCTGAAACACCGGTTTGAGATCTCGTCGTGAACTTCCCCTTGATTCAGAACCGGCCGGGATGGAAACTCTTGGACCATATCCAACCGTGTCATGTGCACGAGCCGCGCCTTATGGGCGATAAAGGCTGTCATTGCCGCACGACTGTAAATTATTGTTACAGCGTGAGTTTTGGGATTAACTGTCGGTGTGGCAAATTTACACAGTGCCCCAATCCCTCTGGAAATGGGCTTTCTCCCACACCCATTTGGTGAAATGACCCAACAGAAAAGCCAGAAGCATCCAGCGTTTTCACTCAGTTGGTGACGAAAAGTCAGGGACATCTAACTCGGTGGTAGAACTCGCATAGGGACAGTCGCCCTCGGCTGTCCGCAGGGCAAAGTCCTGTACTGGCAGGGTAAGAAAAGAGGAAGGCAGGTCTCAGGCAGCCCTATTGCGGTTTGCCGCTTGCTTCCGGCGCCTTTGCCGCAGCTTGCGGAGGCGGCGCAGCCGTGCTCGGGGGTGGCTGCACAGCCGGCTTCTTGTCATCCGTCTGCGCCGGTTTCTGGCCCGTTTTCTTCTCCATCTCAGCCTTGCGGCGATCGTATTCGGCTTGCGCCTCGGCGTTGGTGATGTAGCGGAACATCTGCACCCGTCCCTCGAATTGTTCACTGGTAAAGACGCGATTCTTCTTGTCGATGGTGACCGCGGCCAGATCCTTGAACTCGCCGGGCAGGGAACCGAATCCGCCCATCACCAGGCGCAGATCGCCCTCAGGGGTAAACACCTGGAGCCGATTCGTCATCGCGTCCGCGACCCAGACATGGCCGTCGCAATCTACGGCAATCCCTTTGGGACGCGCGAAATCGCCCGGACCATCGCCATTTTTCCCGAAAGCGCGGATAAAGACGCCGTCGGCGTCAAATTCTTCGACCCGGTCATTTAATGTATCGGTGACGTACAGGTTGCCGTCTTTATCCACTGCGACATTCGTCGGCTTCGAGAAATCGCCCGGCGTGGTCAGGGTGTGGTTCTTGCCCGCGGTCCCGATTTTACGCAGTAGCTTGAAATTGTCGGCATCATAAACCAGCACCTGGTCCGATCCTGTATTGGCCACATAAAGAAAACGGTTTTCCTCGTCTATGGCAAGTCCCGCCGGATCGTCCATCACGCCCTCGCCGAACTGGCCTTGCAATTTGTGCTGGGCATTGAACACCAGCACGTGATTGTATTTGCCGTCGGTGACGAAAAGCCGGTCTGCGTCATCGATCGCCAGGCCGAAAATGCGGCCAAATTTGGCATCCACGCCGTGCTTGATGAACCCCGTGTCGTGGCTCTCCGGATCGAAAATAAACACCGCTCCCACCTTGGTGTCCGCCACATACACCATGCCCTTGGAATCCACCGCCAGTCCGTAGGGAGTACCAAGCTGGAAGCGCGGTTTGCTGCCCGCTTTCTTGGCTGCGTCCTCGGGGCTGATGCCCGCCACCCGGTCCATCCAGGATTTCTTTGGCTGGGCTTTCACCTCCACCTTCACCGGCTTCTCCGCCGAGAAATAATCCAGATACCTGACCCGCGCGATGTTGGGCGGTTGCGGCCATACGATATTGGAGATGTCGAGCTTCGGCGCATCGGGCGGCTTCGCAGGAACTGGCTTGTTCTTGTCGGCGAAAACCGGGAAAGCCCAGATGGCAACCAGCAGCGTCAGCACCGCTGTGCAGAAGCTTCTACGCATCGTCTTTTGAATAATCTCACGCATATCAGCGCACTCCTTTTGTAGGACCTCCTTGCGCGGGAGGAGTTCCTTGTTTCGGACCTATCATACCCGTGTGACAGGTGTGGCAAAAATCCATGTTGGCGGCCTGATCCTTGACCAGCAGATCGGGCTGCGCCGAAGCGTGCGGCTGATGGCACGTCAGGCAATTCAACGCGACCACGACCTTGGTCAGATCCTTCGGATCCACCAGGTCCGACACCGGATGGCGTTCCACCGGATGTCCTAAGCCATACTCCAGCGGCAGAACTGGCACCTTGGCAAAATAGTTTTCCGGCAATTTCACTTTGCCGTCGAAGATGGCAACTAGGTGTTCGCTCTCCAGCTTCTGCGGCCTGGCATTGGGACCGTGGCACTCCAGGCAAAGCGGATTCGGCGTCTTCGCCCGCAGCAGATGCTCGTTGTCATTGCCGTGCGGATCGTGGCAGATGCCGCATCCCTGTTCGAACGCCGGCTGGTGCACATGTGCCTTCTTGCCTTGCTCAGCTTGGTCGCTGTGGCAGCCGAGACAAATCTCCACCGGCCCGGACTTCGGCAGTCCCGGCGAGTTGCTGGCGTGCGGATTGTGGCAATCCGTGCAGTCGCCCGCCGCGCCCGGATGCTGCACCTTCGCTTTTTCAATCTGCTCGGCTTTATCCGAGTGGCACGTTACGCACAGCGATTTCACATCCGCCTGCGTCAATACCACTTTTCCATTCTTAGCCGGCGCGTGGCACACGTCACACTGCTTGTCGGCAAACGGAGGATGGGTGAACTTCGCCATCAATTTCGGAGCGGCCGACTGGTGCGGATCGTGACAGGTCAGGCAGTCGGCCGTTGCAAATGGTTGTCCCTGATGTGTCTTCACCAGATTGGCGTCCTTGACATCGTGACAATCTATGCACAGCGCGGGAGCGTCCTTGGTCAGGTGGAAATCGAATTCCCGTTTGCCCCGTTCCCCGGTCTTGTGAGTCGTATGGCACGCGTCGCAACCCATGTCCAGCGCCGGGTGGCGGCTGCCTTTCTCCGGAACATTCGTTCCCTGCGTGTGGCACGTCAGGCAAAGATTATCTTTTTTCTCTCCCGACGTGGCCTTCAGCAACTGATTCTTGTTGTCCGAAGTATGCGGATCATGGCAGGTCAGGCAATCTCGCACGGCGGGCGGGTGCACCTTTCCCTTAATTTGCGTCGCGTCTTTATCGCTGTGGCAGGTCAGGCAGATCTTATATGGAACAGTCGTGATCAGCTTGACTCGCGTGATATCCCTGTTCACGCGGATCTCGTGGCAGCTCATGCAGCCCATCGCAATCGCCGAATGCACAAACTTGCCCTTGGATTTATCTTCGTGGCATTCTAGGCACTTCTTGGGATCGGTGTTCGGCTCTAGCGGAACCGGATGAACCGCAGCCGCAGCCCGCAAAACCAGCAGCGCCATGCCCACAAAGAAGATAAGAATATTTGCGGTATGAGTGCGGACGCGAGCGTTCGGAACTTTCTTGCGCAACCACATCGGGTACAGGAGCAGACTCACGCGGCCTCCAAAGAGTGCGTGTGCACGAACGTCACCGTATCGCCAAAAAACTGTTGCAGATTGCAATAGCTGTGCAACCGACTGAACCAAAGAGAATTAAGACATATCACTTGATCTGGGCTAAAAAGCTCTGAACATAATACTAAAGTGTCGAATGGGCAATCTGCCACAGCCTCGCTGGTGAAAATACCCAAAGCTAAACACGCGCAGAGTAATCTCCTGAAAACACATTCCTTCCCACTCCATCATTAGCCGACGCCCGCATGGCTAAGCCATTGAACCTCAGCAGGGAAGCGCCCGAAATATGCCCCATCACGGCAATCCGTGACGCCAGTCACATTCCACCATGGCTGTGCGCTGCCACCATAACCAATGGGAAGTGAGCGGCGTCACGAACTGCGTGTGATGTGTGAAATGCCGGTCGAACAAGATACGACTGAGTGATTTAGCCCAAGACAAACTGAACGCTCTTCCGATTCTGTTTGTTAAGCCTTGCCGTATCTTGAGTTTGCAATTATGAAAGCATCTGGCGCAGAACTTGCACTTCGGCTCTGGGGAATGGGGAAAATATGGAGTTAAATAAAAAAGGTTTCACGCACAAACTCTGGCGCACTATCGCTTCCATCCAGACGGGCGTGGTTCTGCTGATCCTGGTAGTCATCTTTGCAGCAGTTGGAACCATCGTTCTCCAGCGCCCCGCAACCGACCCTGACGAGATGCAAACCGCATACTCCCCTCAGGTGCTCTCGATTCTCGACGCACTGCGCCTTACTGACGTCTTTCATTCCTGGTGGTTCCTGGGATTGGTCGTGCTGGTCAGTCTGAGCATCATCGCCGCTTCCATCGACCGTTTTCCCAACGCCTGGCGTTACTTCTCACGCCCATACAAATATCCCGATCCCACTTTTCGCCGCGCCTTGCATCCGCAGAGAACTATCGCCATCTCCAATTCGGACGAGGAGAGTGGCCTGGTCGCCGCCGAGCGCGCACTCCACTCCATCGGTCTGAAACCGGAGCGCGTAATTCGTGAAGATCACTTTGGAATTTTCGCCGAGCGGCACCGCATCTCGGAAATGGCCGTCTACATCGTTCATGCCAGTCTGCTGCTCATCTTCTCTGGATGGATCATCGACGGCGTCTATGGCTGGCGCGGAACGCTGACCCTGAATGAAGGTCAGAGCTCAAACGTAGTCGAATTGCGCGACGGCAAAACCCGAACCCTCCCCTATGCTATCCGCTGCGATTCCGCCGGCCAGGAGAATTACAAAGACGGTACTCCGAAAAAGTGGTGGTCGAAGCTGGCCGTCGTCGAAGGCGGCCGCGATGTGAAGAGCAAAGAAATCGTGGTCAATGATCCCTTGCTTTATCGCGGCGTGCGCTTCTATCAATCGAGCTTCGGCGAGACCGCCAAGGTGCAAAAACTGG
Source organism: Terriglobales bacterium (assembly GCA_030038475.1). GTDB lineage: Bacteria > Acidobacteriota > Terriglobia > Terriglobales > Acidobacteriaceae > Acidiflorens. The sequence goes on from JASHOU010000191.1 coordinate 23,930, forward strand.
TCATCTCGGCGACCCCGAATCCGGCTTTCAAGAGCAGTTCTACTCTAGCGGCCCTTAATTCATCCCGCCAAAACCCCAATTCTGATCCCGATAACATAAAGGAGATCGCCTTCACCGTCGGCGATACCGCCGATCTCGACACCGATACCAGCTTGCGTTTCGCCGAATTCATCCCCGATTACGCCGTCCGCGACGGCCAGGTCTATAAGCGCTCGAACGAAATCGGCAGTCCGGCCGCTCATCTGGTCGTGACCTCAAAAAGGGCGGGAAAGAGCTTCGACGTGTGGTTCCCGAAGCTCGAAGAGATAGCCGATAACTCCCAGGCTCCCTATCTGCTGGAACCGAAAAATCTTCAACTCGCCCACTTCACCGGCCTCCAGGTTTCGCACGAGCCAGGCCAGTGGGGCATCTGGTCGGGCGTCGTGCTGATGGGAATTGGACTGACATTCGTGTTTTACGTCGTTCATGTGCGCTTCTGGGCGCTGCCGGTGCGCGACGCGAAAACCGGCGCGCTCTCCCTGTGGATCGGCGGAAGCGCCAACCGCAACCGCGATGCCTTTGAACAACGCTTCAACGATCTCGCCGCATCGGTCGAGGAAGAACTCAAAACCAATTCGTTGACTGCTCTGCGCGAGCAGGTCGTTACCGCTGCCGGCAACTGAACCGGCTTATCGGAGGGATGTTAATGTCACACGCAAAAGCAGAGCAACCGCAGCCGGCAACCGGCGCCACCCTGATCGTAGGCGTCGGATTGTCCGTCGCGTTCCTTCTGTTGATAGCACTCCTAAACGTGGTCAAGAGCGGGAATCTATTGAGCGAAACCAACCTGCTCTACACGACGCTCATCTTTTACGCCGGCGCTGGCGCGTTGTACCTGGGATTTGGCGTCACCGGCACCGAAGCGTACGTCAAGTTCGCATCCATCGCCACCTGGCTCGGATTGATCGCCAATACCGGCGCCATCGCCCACCGCTGGTACGAAGCCGGGCATCCGCCCTTCGCCAGCGTCTACGAAATGCTCCTCAGCTTCGTCTGGACGCTCGCCGTGCTTACCCTGGTGGCGGAAAAGAAATATGACGTGAAAGTCATTGGCACGGTCACCATGCCGGTGGCGATTGTCGGCGTGGTGCTGATGCAGTTATTGCGAACCGACGTTCACCCGCTCGTGCCGGCCCTGCAATCCACCTGGCTGCATGTGCATGTCACCCTCGCCATGTTTGCCTACGCCGCCTGCGCGTTGAGTTTTGCTCTCGCCATGATGTTCCTCATCCAGGACAACATGAAGACCGAAACCTTCCTTGCCGTGACCAGCGCGACCACGGTGGCCATCTACGCTGGCGTCGTTCTTACTCGCTTCGAAAAATGGGGTGGGCTGAGCCTGACCGCGTGGAATCCGGAATCGAAGTCGGAAATTTTCATCTCCAAGGGCGTGCGTTTGTTCGTTACCGTTCCCGACCTCGGCTGGCTCATGCTGCTGGCCCTTCTGGTCGTCGCTTCGCCTCTGGTCTTCTACGGCCTAGCGCGCTTCAGAAACAATTATGGCTTCATTGCCCTTGCCAATCGCGCTGTCTTTCTCAGCATTCTTCTTCAGATCATGACGTTGATTATGTTTGTGCTGCGCGCGCGGGACGCAAGTTATCCCTCGCTTGACGCAGAAGGATTATTCCCGACTAGTCTCGCCGCCAGTCCCTTCATACTGTCGGGTTTGGTCGGCGGCGTCTTTATCTCGCTGCTCTATCTCCTGCTGCTGTGGCGTCGTCCCGATCTGGAGCGCCTGCTGCCCACGACCGACAACCTCGACCGCATCACTTACAAAACCATCTGTCTCGCCTTCCCCCTGCTTACTCTGATGATTGCCTCCGGAGCCTACTGGGCCAACCAGACCTGGGGTTCGTATTGGAGCTGGGATCCAAAAGAAACTTGGGCGGCAATCACCTGGCTCGTCTACGCCGGTTATCTGCACATGCGCATCACCCGCGGATGGCGTGGCCGTCGCGCCGCTTACTTCGCCATTCTCGGTTTTGCCGTCGTAATGTTCACCTTCTTCGGCGTAACTTATTTGTTGCCCGGACTCCATGCTTATGCTTAGTAGTAAACAATCCGAGGCGATGTCCGGGCCGCCCTCCAAGGCGCTCCCGACGCCGGTTGTAGTTCATTGCTCTCCCAGTGGGGCGAAGAACAGCGAGCACGGCAACGTCAAGAGCATAATTCCCCCGGCTTTGCCGCCAGCGGAGGACATTCGCGTGAGTTCGGTGCGCTTCAATTGGCAGCTCAAGGCAATCTTGCCGGTCGTCTTCGTGCTGCTGGTAGGCCTGGTGATGTTCGTTCTCGCCACCGTATCGTTCCGCGACCCTGAACGCCACGCCGTGCTCATCGTCGCCGGCGCCGGCGCGATCGCCATCTGCGCCGCCTCGATCGGAGCGCTCGCTTTTTTTATTCAACGCCCCATGGTTGAACTGCAGGAAAAAATCGAGCAGGTCAGCGAAGGCAATCTCAACGTCGCGGTCAGCTTCGCCCGCCGCAACGACGAGATCGGAGACCTGGGCCGCAACTTTAATTTCATGATGCAGCAACTCCGCGAAAGTCGCGAAGAGATCGAGCGCTTGCATCGTACCCAGGTCTCCCGCGCCGAACACTTGGCCACGCTCGGCGAGTTGGCCACCGGACTCGCCCACGAAATTCGCAACCCGCTCGCCGGAATCGCCGGTGTCATCGAAATCATCGGACGCGATCTTCCCGTCACCAGTCCGGCCCGCGCCGTCGTAAAAGACGTTCGCCTGGAAATCGCGCAGATCAACCGCATCCTCACCGATCTTCTGGAGACCGCGCGCCCGCACCCTCCCCGCATTTGCCTGAGCAACCTCAATACCACCGTGGAACACGCCGTAATGCTTGCGCGCCAGCAGGTGTTTTCAAAACCCATCAAAATCGACCTGCAAAAAGCGCCCGATCTGCCCGAAGTCGAGCACGACAGCGATCAGATCCATCAAGTCCTTCTCAACCTGCTCCTGAATGCCGTGCAAGCCATCGAAGGCGACGGCGCAGTCAATGTCGGAATCGGTCGTCGCGACGATTTCGCCAGCGTCATCGTCACCGATAGCGGCCGCGGCATTCCCCCTCAGTACCTGCCCAACATTTTTCGTCCCTTCTACACCACCAAGGGCAACGGCACCGGCCTTGGCCTTTCGCTCGCCCGCCGCATAGTGGAAGAACACCACGGTCGTATCGAAGTCAGCAGTGTAGTCGGCAAAGGCAGCCGCTTCGAAGTCCTGCTTCCATTTCGAATGCCCGCCGCCCAAGCCGTAAATTCGTGAAGATCTGATTAAGCCCTCGCCCCGCGCACTAGCTCTCTCAGGAGTGGCTCCTTTGGGTAGTGGGCTACTTTGAAGTAGCCCACTACCCTCCTTTGGATTCGGGTTTCGCTCATCCTAAGACCTGAGACCTGACACCTAAGACCTGGAACCTCAGACCCCGAACCCCTGCCTTCCCCCGCCCATTCGTAGTAAATTAAAAACCGATGCCCGCGCAGAAAATCATGATCGTCGACGACGAGCGCCTCGTCCGCTGGTCCCTTCGCCAGAAGTGCGAAGAGTGGGGATACCACGTCATCGAAGCCGATTCCGGTGAACCCGGCCTCAAGCTGGCGCAGCGCGAATCGCCCGATCTCGTCCTCCTCGATGTCCGCATGCCCGACCTCACCGGCATCGAAGTGCTCGATCAGCTCCGCAAAAACGGCGACGCCCGCGCCGTCATCATGATCACCGCCGATCCCCAGCTCGACGACGTCAAAGCCGCCATCAAGCTCGGCGCCTACGACTTCGTCGGCAAGCCCATCGATTTTGACGAGCTCCAGGTCACCATTAAAAACGCCCTCGAAGCCACCAGCCTGCGCAGCGAAGTGCAGGCCCTGCGTGGCGAGGTCCGCCGCGCCGCGGGCTACGAAAGCGTGGTCGGCATCTCCCCCAAGATGACCGAGCTCATGAACTTCGTCCGCAAAGTCGCCTCCAGCGAAGCCACCACCATCCTCATCCAGGGCGAAAGCGGCACCGGCAAAGATCTCATCGCCAAAGCCATCCACTACGAAAGTTCGCGCCAGGAGAAGCCCTTCGTCGCCATCAACTGCTCTGCCATTCCCGAAACCCTCATGGAAGCCGAGCTTTTCGGCCACGAAAAAGGCGCCTTCACCGACGCCAAGCAGATGAAGAAAGGTCTGTTCGAAGCGGCCGACGGCGGTACGCTCTTTCTCGATGAAATCGGCGAACTCTCGCCCCTGCTCCAGGCCAAGCTCCTGCGCGTGCTCGAAGATCAGGTCATCCGCCGCGTCGGCGGTATTCGCGACATGCAGGTCGATGTGCGCGTCATCGCCGCTTCCAACCGCGATCTCGAAAAAGCCGTGCGCGACGGCCAGTTTCGCCAGGATCTCTACTACCGCCTCGCCATCATCGCCATCTTCATCCCGCCCTTGCGCGAGCGCAAAGATGACATTCTTCCCCTCGTTGACTTTTTCATCGACCGCTACAACCGCCGCTTCAAAAAGTCAGTGCGCGGCATCACCGAAGAGACTCGCCGCCTCATCCTCGGGCACAACTGGCCGGGCAACGTCCGCGAACTCAAGAACACTATCGAGCGCGGCATGATCCTCGAAGACGAGCCTTACCTGCGCCCCGACTATCTCCCGTTCTCCGTCGGCGAATCGGGTGGCCGCACTCTGTTTGAACGCACCTCGCCCGCCGACGGCGGACAGGTCTTGCCCAACGGACGCACCCTTCCCCGCCTTTATATTCCCGAAGGTGGGACTTCGCTCGAAGAGGTCGAACACGCCATGGTCGAGTTAGCCATGCGTCAGGCCAACGGCAACCAGACCCACGCCGCCAAATTACTGGATATCAGCCGCGACGCCCTGCGTTACAAGCTGAAGAAATTCGGCCTCATCCGCGGCGACGAAGAACCGTCTCAGACTTCGACCGCCGAAGAGCAATGATCGTAACGATCGCAACGATCGTCCTCGCTTTTTCCTTTGCATCCCCAATCGCCGCACAAACCACCGCATCGCAGTTCAGCCTCATCTCCGACGTTCAATTCTGCACCGGCGGAGGAACTCCTCTGCTGATGGATATTTTTATTCCCAAGCAGCGCATCCGCACGCCCACACCGGCGCTGCTCTGGATTCACGGCGGCGGTTGGAAGCAAGGCGACAAGAACCACCACGTCAATGCGGCTCTGCTCGCGGATGCGGGCTTCGTGGCCGCAACGCTCTCCTATCGTCTCAGCGGCAATTCCCCATTTCCGGCGGCCATCGAGGACTGCAAGTGCGCCATTCGCTTCCTCCGCGCCAACGCGGCCAAATACGGTATCGATCCCGACCACATCGGCGTGGCCGGCTCTTCTTCCGGCGGACACCTCGCCGAACTGGTTGCGACCGCCGATCAAAGCGCAGGGTTAGAAGGCAATGGAGGTTGGCCAAACGTCTCCAGCAAAGTGCAGGCAGCGGCGTCTTACTTTGGACTGTCGGATCTTACCGCGCCGTTCCCGCCGGATATCTTTCAAGAAATGGCGCAGTTTTTTCGCGGCACCGAGAAACAGAAGCCCGACTTATATCGCAAGGCGAGTCCTATTTTCTACGTGTCAAAAGACAATCCTCCGCTGTTGCTGGTTCACGGTGAAAAGGACGATGGAGTTCCCTTTGAGCAGTCCGTCCGCATGGCTGACGCCTGCCGCCGATTTGGCGTGCCCGTCGAGTTCATCGCCGTAAAAAATGCCGGCCACGATTTCGAGCGCATCGGAGACGCTCCCATATCGCCCTCGATCGAGAGCATCCGCCAAAGCACCATCGATTTCTTCAAGCAGTATTTGGTTTCCCGCCCTTGACCAGAATTCTGTGTAGGGCGGGCGCCCTCGCTTTTGACCCTGGATGGCGCGCTTTCAGCCCGGCCCGATTCTCTACTTTGCTCCAGCCTTTCTGAGGGCGGCCTGGGCCTGCGCCAGGTCGGCTTCCAACTCCGCTACGCGGCGCTCGGCGTCTTGAAGTCGTTCCTCAGTGGCGGTCCCTTGGGCCATGCCTCGCAGCGCCTCCGCGATTACCTTGGCGGAGCTCTCCGGAGAGACGCCGCTGGAAATCGCCGCCCGAAGCTGCTTGTCGGCAACGCCGAGTTTCTGCGCTTCTCGGTGGATCGCAGCACTGAGCTGGTCCTTCAACGCATCCCGATCCGCCCAAGGTAGGTCGTAGGCACCGCTGGAGCGAATAATTCTCAGCGCCCGACGTTCGGAGTCGTTCAGTCGTGCGCCTTTGCCGAACTCGAAAAGCGACCGTCGCAGCGTATCCGCGCTGAGACGCGCGTCGCCAACCATCGAAAGGAGATATGCGAAGCCCGCCCTCGACAGGACGAGAGCTCCTTTGCCAAGACGGTCCTTAAAGCTCATCTCCGCCTTTTGCAGGATACGGGACGAGGATAATAGGAGCACGCCGTGGGCACCCACAAGCCCCACGCTAGCGCCTCTGGCCGCGGCAACGGATGCCAAAAGGCGACCATCCCTTTGAAGCTTGTGCCGCGTATCCTCCTCCAGTTCCTCGACGTCAACAATCTTGTCCCTCGCGGACTCTCTCAAGGCGTAAGCTGTGATGTCTTTGGCCAACGCCTCGTCGTAGTTGTCCGGTAAAGTCGCTGCGGAAAGTTTCACGTGAAGGCGATTCTTAACTTTTGAGTAGTCAGTCTGCGAGTTGCCCCTGAACTGGGTGATGTAGGGCTCCCAGTGAAGGGCATTCTTAGAAACCGCATGAAAGGCCCGTACGAATGCGTTACGAATAAATCGGCGTAACTCGTAGCGTTGGAGTTTTCCGAAGAGGTGTTCAGTCTGCGAAAAGTCAACGTCGCTAATCCAAGCGTGATAGGCGACCTCTTCAAGCACAACGGGGGCAAGCAAGACATGGCCCCCAACCCTTCGCCAACGGCCTAACAGGTCTGCGGTCGCCTTATGGTCCGGCTCACCCTCGCAGAGGTAGTTGAGTATAACGTCGCTATCAAGGACCACGTCGTGGGCGACCAGAGAATTCCGTATCTCCTCTGACGACCTCATCTCAAGTCCGAGACAGCACAAAACCACAAACCGTTCACAGGTGCGCGTAAGCCATTCGAACGCTGGCCCCGAGCGTTCGGTTAATGTGTCGACAATTGCGTTTTGTAACCGCCGGCACGTCTCTGGCGTTGACGCGCACAAAGCGGCACACTTTCGCGCCCCGTCCGACAAGAGGGCCTTCAGATCCGGGGTGTCGGCGGGCTCACTTCTCGACAAGAAGGCGTCTATCGCTTGGATGACAGACAGGCCATTTTGATAGAAGAGAATGCTGAGGAAATCCAGGAGCGCAGTCCATACCAGCTCGTACTGGGTCTCCGTAAAACGGATTCCGACAAGCGACTCCAGCTTCTCCCTAATCGCCAGACGCCCCTTGAGGAGATGATCGGTGGCCTCAACCGGGACCTCGGCCAGTCGCTTCTCACCGTAGGCAGTGAGTGTCCACCTGCCGTCAACCAAAATCACCGTCCGTTCTCTTAACTCTCGCTTTAAAACCCCGTCGACCACGTTAATCGGGAGAGCCCGCGGCAGCTTGAGATCGCTGGAGAACCCCTGCGCCAGCATGGCCGAGGTCTGCGGTCCATTGAGCTTGAGAAGCTCCAGAACTGTCCTTTGCAGGATTGCCGCACGCAGCGCCGGGCCCTCCTCGGCCCCAATCGTTATGAACGCAAGACGCAGTCCCATACGATCCTCGTCTTCGGGCCGATCAACCAAACTTGCGCGGATGCTTTGCAGCTCGCCAGGATAGTACTTCTCAAAAACCATACTGTGTTTCGCAGCTAGGTGAGCAAGTTGGAGCGAGCCGTATACGGTTATGCTTCCCGATGGAACGTGCGTTCGTATGTACTTATCTATGTTGTCGATCGCCTGCTCGGACAGTGGCTGCGAGCAGCAGTAGATCAGATGTCCGGGGCTGGAAGTGGCGGTAAGGCGGAGCACATCAGCTGCGACCTTGCCGTCTATTTCCTTATTGAGGGTCGCACATAGGAGATTCGCGAAGCCAGAGGCCGCCGAGCCCGTGGTTCTCCCGTCCCTGCCCCGGTCCCAAGTTTTTGACGTCGGCAGAAACTCGACGCCGTGTTCTACGCTGCACAGAGCGCGGGCAAAGTCCTCGAAGCGATAATCGCTTCTGTCAGTATTGATGATTATTTCTGCTATCGCTGCATTCATTGGGCGCCACCACAGAAAGCGTGCACAATATTCTACGCGAAGGCCGAGGGTACGCGGACAACGCGCAACTTCCGATAGTGTCCTAAACGCAAGTTTAGGACACTACCCAACTTCCCGCGCCGCGAGCGCCCACGAGCCCGCTGGAGGCGGGGCCGTTGACCCCTTTTCATCACAACCACCCCATGACCGCCATCACAGACTTTCACCCGCCTCGTCGTCGAAAATGGAGATCGATCTGTGAATGCTCCGACCACAACTCCGGCGACTGGCCGTCCAGTGACGGTCCTCGAATCCGCCCAGCCGAATCTCACTATTTACTGCTCGATAAACTTCCGCGACTCGAGGATCAGAACCTCATTTCACTCGCTAGAATGCCCAAAAGCGGAAATTCAGGCGGAATGTCCAAAAAGAACCAACTTAAGTCATTTTCTATCTATTAATTGGAGATAAGTTTACTTCCCCGTCAACGTCTTGGCCCCAAACTGAAGGAGGGGGAGGGGGGGTGGGTCATGCACAGCTAAAGTTAGCACATAGTAAACGTTCGCAAAATCCAAAAGCAAGATTTTTCAGGCATTGATATCTCCTTGAATGCAATCGCCGCGCATTGTCGTTCTAGTAAGCGAGAAGGGAATTAAGCGAAGTAAGTAATCGAAGCAAGCCGATTCAACTTCGGATCCAAGGTCGCGTAGCTTTCATGGCCAAAATTCAAACCAGATGCGAATGAAACGTTCCCTCGTCGCAGTTCACCATTCTCTCGACGGCATTTTATGAGTCACCTCCGCATCCACATCGAACTGCCGCCTAGCAGAGATTGGAAAGATTAGCGATGGGCACTTTGCTCAAGGGCAAATACTATCTGGGCCTGTTGCTGGCTGCGATGGCCACGTTTCTGCTCGTCCGCGCCGAGCAAAGCCAGGACTGGCTTACGGCACAGGCCAGCCTGGTAGTGATTCTGCTGCTGTTTGCGCTGATGGTTTGGGATTGGTGGAAGGCGAATCGTGAAGCGCCTCCGTGGTCGCCCGATGCGTGTGTTTATTATCGAGCCGCCAACCGCGTACTGGCATGCGTTGCCATCGGATTCGCCGCCGTCATACTGAACGCCAATCGCTGGGACCGCTGGAAATATGGAGCCGTTGCCAGGGCAATTGGTTACGGTGCGCTGGTCGCGGGCGCGTTCTTCATCGGAGGAGTGCTGTTAGGTTACCTCTTCGGTCTGCGTCCAGCCGGCACTTCGCAGGGAGATTCGTCGGGAACGCCGCTGCAACCGCGTACCAATCTCGAAGAAATTGCCGATTGGCTGACCAAGCTGATTCTCGGCGCCGGTCTGGTCGAGCTCACTCACCTGCGCGTTCCGATCGGAGAGTTTGCGGCTTTCATGGCGACCGGAGTCAACCCTCCCTATATGTCGAAAGGCGAAAAGTATGAGGATCCAGGCAGCCCCGCCATCGCATTGGCGATCATGAGTTTTTTCTCTGCCAGCGGCCTCCTCTATGGCTATCTTTGGACGCGATATCAGCAGGCGCTCAAGGAATCTCCGCCTGCATTGAACGCCGCGAGTTCCGCTCAACAGACGCCACGCGATCACGCTGCCTAGCGCCACGCATTCACGCAGATTTGGTGTCGGCAATCGCCTGTTCGGCGATCGGCAGATGGAACAAGCGCTGCAATGCAGTCATCATTTGTTCCTGTTCTACCTTCTCGGGAAGCTCTTTGAGTTCACGGGCCAGCGATCCAGCGATGCGCTGCGTCGTCCTGGAGAGGATCGCATGCAGCATTTCATCCTGGTCCCGTGAAAACGGTCCGTTCTCGTTCCGAAAAGCCTCCAGTTCTTGCCGGCAAAACTCGTCGAGCCGCTGGCGCAGCGCCACAATCGTAGGTACCGCGTGCTCTGCCATCAGCTTGTAGCGGAAGCCTTGCGCTTCCGCCTGCAGAATCTTGTGCGCCTCAGCCGCAGCCTTGCGCTGGTCGATCTTGCGCTCGCTTGCAGTGTCGCCGAGCGTTGCGCCGGCGATGGCCGACCTGCCGCGCAGGCGGTCGGAGACGTCGAGGGCCTTCTCGACGACGACATCGAGGAATCGTCCAGTGGTGCCCAGTTTCTGCGCCTGTTGCCAGGCTTCTTTTACCTGCTCGGCCACGTGCGGCTCATCGACTAGGGGAGAATCGAGGCCCGAGGCGACGCAGAAGATGTGCAGGAGAGACGCTTCATCCAGCAGATGGTAGAAATGGTTCCACTCGCGCAGTTGCAGTCCATATTTCGCGCCGAGCAGGCGCATCACCGAGTTGGCCGCCAGCGTGACATCGGAGGCCCAGAGCCAGAACTCGGTGCGCGATTGGGTGCATAATACGACAACCTCGTCGATGCCTTCGGCTTGGGATAATTGCGAAAGGGCTTCGCGGCGACCGTTTTCGTTCATCCAGAATCGCTCACGCACGTCGATTGGAGCTGTGCGGTAGTTCAAACCCACGACGATGAGAGACGGTTCCATCCGGCTCCAGCGGATTACCAGTTGCTAGGGCAACCCGACTGCCAAAGGACACCCCCAGATAGCAGTTAGTAACTCTCAAGCTTTCAGTTAGTTAGCGATGGCCCGAAACAGAGTTGGAAAATTAGCAGGATTCGATTGCGGGATATGACGCTCAGCGGTGTCTTTTAGCTCCGCTCGAAAGGCAAGAAGCTTCCCATGAGTTCAACCTGGAACTCAGAATCTCGCGGCGATTGCGTCTTCGTGGACGTTGTAGAAAATGCCTATTGAAATATGCCGGTTACAGCGAAACTCCGACCGGCGGTTTCTTTCTCCTTCTTCAGGCCTTTAGCCTGCGGCTGGTAAACGCAGAACGGTTCCTCGTCGAGATAGTTGCCGGTTGCGGCGTAGGCGCGTGCGCGGCAGCCCATGCAAATGTTGCGAAACTCGCAGCAACCGCATTTGCCCTCCAGGTTTTTGGTGTCGCGCAGTTCGTTGAAGACGACCGAGTTTTCCCAGATTTCGGCGAAGGGCTGTTTTCTCAGATCGCCTGCCAAAGCCGGCAGGTATCCGCAGGGATAGACTTCACCCTGATGAGAAATGAAGCACACCGCGGTTCCGGCCAGGCATCCTTTGGTCATAGCATTCATGTCATGAGGACGACTTCCCGGATGTCCCACGGCTTGGCCGATGCCGTGAGGCTTCAATTCAATGCCGGTGGAGCCGGGCATCGCCATCTCGGTTGGACCGATGCTGGGTGTGTTCTGCGCGGCTTCTGGTATTGGCTCGGCGTGAGCGGCCGCGGCGGCTGCGGCGGAACGATGTTCTGCGGCTCGTCGCTGGCGAACCACGCGGAAATAGTGTGGCGCGCAGGTTGCTTTCAACTCAATGCCGCCTTCGAGCGAGCGATCGTAGAACCAGTTCAACATGCGCTCGTACTCTTCCGGAGGAACCATCTGTTCGGCGGCGATATCGACTCCGCACCCAACCGGTACCAGCAGGAAGGTGTGCAATGCGTCGGCTCCGAGCGAGCGCGCCAGATCGAGCACACTCGGAAGCTGATGGGCATTGTGGCGGGCGATGGTGGTATTGATCTGCACTGACATGCCGAGATTTTTCAGATTGCGAAAACCGGCAATGGCCGCATCGAACGCGCCGGGAATGCCGCGAAAAGTGTCATGAGTGAGCGCATCGGAGCCGTCAAGGCTGATGGCTACACGCTGCACGCCGCTATCGACGATCATGCGCGCGACATGCTTGGTTACCAGCGTGCCGTTCGTGGCCAACGCCACACGCAGACCCTTATCTGTGCCGTAGCGCGCTAACTCGAAAATATCGGAACGGAACAATGGTTCGCCGCCGCTCAGCACCAGGATCGGCGTGGACACGGCAGCAATCTGGTCGATGATGTCCATTGCCGCAGCCGTCGGAAGATCGTTCGGCGAGGTTAATTCGGTCGCGGTTGCGCGGCAATGAATGCAGCGCAGATTGCAGCCTTTGGTCAGCTCCCAGAAAATCAATCGCGGCTTATTTTTGCCTGCTGGATTGGAATGGCCATTGCCGTTGGATGACGCCATGCTCTGCCTCCCATAGTGAACCGGGTGCTCTCGAACCCCACCCCACGTGCTGAGAATAAGGGAGAATGAGCTGTAGAGCGGTGATAGTCATCACCCGAAATTGTGATCCGTGTCACGAGCGGCAACTTGTTTGGATTGTTCGGGATTGTGGGATTTACTCTCGCCAGGGCGAGCCGCCCGCGTTGGTCACATTTTGCCCGCGGGTTGCGGAAAACACTTGTTTTCGGTTCAGCCCCGGAAGGGCATCCAATGAGAAGCGCTTATGGTATCCCTAAAAGCGGTACCACGATACGAACCGGAGCGCCCTAATTTTGGCTGGCGATCCCGCGCAGCGCCATGGTGTTGCGAATTACCAGCGTCGAGCCCTTGGACTGCAGGATCTGACGCTTCTTCAAATCAGCAAACAAGCGGGTCACGGTCTCTCGCGAAGTCCCGATCATTTGCGCAATTTCCTCATGCGTCAAGCGCAGTTTCAGACGAGGCTCGGCTTTGGCGCCTTCTCCGTTTTTGCAGCTCCATTCCAGAAGCAGCTTGGCCAGTTTTTCCGCGGCCGAATGTGACAGCCCAAGCGATCCCGCTTCCTTGCAGGCATTATGATACTTCTCGCTCAACTGTTCGGCCACTTTGAAACAGGCCTCGACATCGTCCTTCAGGAAGCGCAGGAAGTCTTCGCGCTTGACGAAATTAACCTGGCAGGGATCGAGGGTTTCCGCCGTCACTTCGTAAGGTTTGCCGGAAATCGTGGCGCTCAGCCCGAGCACTTCGCCGGGCTCGGCCAGCTTCACAATCACCGTTCTGCCGCTCGGGGAGGTAATCGAGAGCTTTACACTACCCTTGCAGAGCACGAAGATGCCGCGCGGCATTTGCCCCTCGACAAACAGCACTGCCCCCTGAGGGTACGCGGCGGCGTACTTGATGCTTTCAAAAGCCCGCAGCGCGGTATCCGGAAGATCGCAGAAGATTCGATCTGTCCGCAGCTTGCAGGTGATGCAACTTTCTACAATCTCCATTCCGTAGGGCGAGAGCATGAACCAGCCTCCTTTACAACCTCCGTCCGACTGACGTCAGAATCGCTTATAGCGCACTGTCCATGAGACGCCTAAGCCAGACCTCTGCCAGTAGTCTCCGCCGGAATACAACACATAGCTGTGCTGCAAGATACACCGGGATGTGATCGGCCTCACATTCTCCGGGTAGAACGCACAGTAGCGCTCCCGTCCCCGGATACTCGCGTCGATGCGCGCTGCCAGGGCGAGACGTAGCGATGCGGGCGCTGCATTTCACGAGGGGTTGGGCTTGCGCTGAATCCAGAAAATGTGCGGTAGAACAGTCGTAGGATAGCCGCGAAAGGAAACACAGCAGGAGAAATAAGTGGGGCACATGAGCGTGCCCCAGCGTCCTGTAGATGAGCGGATTTCTACTTCGCCTGCAAAGATTCGATGTAGCGGGTAAGGTTCGATACGCGTTGCTGCACTTCACTTTCGTGTCCGCTGCTCATGCTCCAAAACAATGCTCCCCAAACCGGCATTTCCTTGGAACCGTGCGCCGGTAGCGACGATTCTCCGCGGATCGCCGACTCCACTTTCAGCGCGGGGTATTTCCCTCCGTTGTTTTTGCTCAGCAGGGTAAGATCGGTGGGCGGCACTTTCAACGCGCTGGCCGCAGGACCTCCGCCTTTGCCATCGGTTCCATGGCAAACGGCACAGTACGCCTTATACATCTCTGTACCCGACACCGGGGAAGTGTTCTTGATCGGCACATGCTTGATTGTCTTCTCGGGTTGAGACTGCGTTTGGTCCTGCGCGGCAACTACGCAGGCACCTATGATCAGGGCGGTAAATATCAAAATCAGTTTCCTCATCGACATCGCAATTCTCCTTTCCAGTGAAGCTCGCATAACTGAAACCAGACGCGCTCCAAAAACAAAACCGGCCAAAACTGCCGCTTTGCGGCTTGTCGATCCGCTATTGCGCGGAGATCTTCCACTCGCCGCCGCTACGCACCAGGGTCAGCGTGGACTTGGTCGCGTTCGCGTGATAGAAGTCGGCTTCATATTTGTTGATCAATGTTTCCCGTTCCCAAAGATTGAAGCTCCTTACCAGCGGACCACCCGCATCAAACACGTCGCCAAATTGATTGGGCTGCCACTTCCAGGTGTATTCGACTGTCGCGTTGTTCACTCCGTTCATCTCTATGGCCGCTATGCCCACTAATTGCCGTTGCGCCAGGGGAATGTCATAGCCAATGGTGCCATCCTTTTCATTCGCTTTCTTGAGATCCGGCACCGTACTCAGCAGACGCGATCCATCGGGCGTGAGCGAGACAAGAACGGCGCCGTGCGGCGCTTTGGCCAACTTAACGATTCCCGCTTTTTCCAGTAATCGGTAGTTGACATCCCCGAATTGTCCATCGGCACTGGGTTTCACCAGTCCAGTGCGGAAGTGGATGACCGCTGGACCGTGTCCCTGGAGAGCTGCGCTCACAATCGGCCTTGCCTGCTGCGCGCTGAGCGCCGTTCCTCCGCGGGCCTGAAATATGACATAGCCGGCTAACCCCACGATCACGGCCACCAAACACAGCATGAGCGTCAAAGGCAAAAACGATGAACGTCGTTCCATCTCAACTTCGGCTTCAAACATGGCAGTCTCCTCTTGAGCGACTAGAGATCGTCCCTCCAACCTTTCATTGTGAGTCCACGTTGTTTCCCATTGCTGTGATGGGAAGCACAGGCGCTTGTGCATCGCCTCATCGAAGTAACAAGCAGAAGTAACACCAGGTGGTGCGCGGGAGCAGGGCAGTGGCGGAATGTGCTTGTCCTCACCTATATCCGTGACGACTGTCACATCCGCGCGCCCACTCCAGACTTCATAATCGCGGACAGTTGTCGTGGTGATACTTTCTCACCTTGAGCGTGGAGATTACATGCCAAAAGGACGTGTTTCGATCGTTGTTGAGCGCTGCAAGGCTTGCGGATTCTGTGTGGAGTTCTGCCCCTCGCACGTGCTTGCGCTCTCTTCCGCCTTTAATTCCAAGGGGTACCATCCGCCGCATGTGGTGCATCCGGAAAAGTGCAGCGGCTGCGACTTGTGCGGGATGTATTGCCCCGACTTCGCCATTTGCGCCACCAAAGTCGATCCTGCGGGTCATCCTGCAGCTCGAACCGCGGCTCAACCCGCTGGTCAAGCTGCCGGTCAAACTATGAAGAAAGCCACTCCAGCCAAGGGAGGTAGCAAATGAAAACCGGTCTTCAAAAAGCCGACCCTCGGGGCGTACTTACCGGCGTGCATTTCATGGACGGCGACCACGCCTGCTGCGAGGGCGCGTTGGCCGCAGGCAGCCGGTTCGCTGCCGGATACCCGATCACTCCCTCGACTGAAGTGGTGGAGCGTTTCGCTTCCCGCGTTCCGACCGTGGGCGGAACGTTCATCCAGATGGAAGACGAACTCGCTGCGTCAATCACGCTGCAAGGCGCGGTTTGGGGCGGAGCCAAGGCGTTTACCGTTACCTCGGGCCCCGGTTTTTCCCTGATGATGGAACACATCGGCTACGCGGCCATGACCGAAACCCCGTGCGTGTTCGTCGATGTGCAGCGCGGCGGCCCTTCGACCGGGTTACCCACGCTTCCCGCGCAGGCCGATATGATGCAGGCAAAATGGGGTTCGCATGGCGATTACGAAATCATTGCGCTTTGCCCCAATTCTCCGCAGGAGTGTTTCGATCTCACCATCAAAGCCTTCAACCTGGCTGAAGAATTTCGCGTGCCTGTGATGTTCATGATGGATGAATGCGTAGGCCACATGAGCGAGAAGGTGGTGATTCCTCCCGCCGATCAGATCGAAGTCGTGCCGCGCCGACATACGCACAAATCGATCGAAGATTACTTACCATACGGCGCCAACGGCGACCAGGTTCCCGAAATGGCGCATGCCGGCGAGGGCTACAACTTTCATGTTACCGGCTTGACGCACGATGAGCGCGGGTATCCGAATATGACGCTGCCGGTGCAGGACAAACTGGTTCGCCGTCTGCAAAGCAAGATTCGCGACGCTGCCGACCGCATCGCCATGTTCGAAGAAGAGCAACTCGACGGCGCGGACGTAATAGTTGTCTCCTATGGGATCACCTCTCGCGTCGCGCAACGCGCCATCGAAGCCGCGCGCGAACGTGGCCTGCGCGTCGGCAAACTGCGCCTCATCACCGCCTGGCCGTTCCCGGACAAGAAAATCCGTGAACTCGCCGCGAAGACGAAAGCCTTCGTCGTTCCCGAGCTCAACCTCGGCCAGATGGTCGGTGAAGTAGAGCGCGCCGCCGCCGGCCAGGCAAAAACATTCGCCGTTTCGCACGCGGGCGGCGGAGTGCACAATCCGGAAGACATCCTGAAAGTAATCGTGGAGGCCGCTCGATGAGTGACATTTTGAACACCGATATCCTCGATACCGATATCGTTAACCCAGTCGAGCCCATTTTGCGCAGCGATCGCATTCCGCACATCTGGTGTCCGGGATGCGGCATCGGCACCACCGTCAATTCTTTTGCCCGCGCCCTGGTCGATTCAAACATTGATCTCGGATCGCTGGCTCTGGTTTCCGGCATCGGTTGTACCGGACGCGTGGCCGGTTACGTCAAGCTTGACTCATTCCATACCACGCACGGCCGCGCCATTCCATTTGCTACCGGTCTCAAGCTGGCAAATCCCAAGCTCAATGTAGTCGTCTACTCCGGCGATGGCGATCTTTCGGCGATTGGCGGCAATCATCTCATTCACGCCGCACGCCGCAATATCGATCTGAAGGTCATCTGCGTGAACAATTTGATTTACGCCATGACTGGCGGACAAACTGCGCCGACCACACCCGACCATTCCACCACTTCAACGAATCCTTACGGAGTCTTCGAGCCCTCATTCAATCTGCCGCACCTGGTCGAAGCCGCCGGAGCAGTTTACGTCGCCCGCTGGACGACCTTCCACGTGCGCCAGTTGTCCCGCTCGATCAGTGAGGCATTCAAGAAAAAAGGCTTCTCGTTTATCGAAGTCATCTCGCCCTGCCCCACGCTTTATCAGCGCCGCAACAAGATGGGCGACGGACTCGACGCCATGAAGTACTACAAGGAAAAGAGCAAAGTCCGGCACGGAGCGCCCACGGGCGAAGTCGGCCTCACCATGACCGGCGAAATCATCGTCGGCAAATTTGTCGACCGTGACCGGCCCGATTACGAAACCATGATGCGATCGCAATTCCGCGAGTCGCTCGGCGAAAGATTCGTAGAACAAACGGAGATGGTATGCAGCTAAAGGAAATTCGTATCGCAGGTTTTGGCGGCCAGGGAGTGATTCTTTCGGCCATCGTTCTCGGCAAAGCGGCTTCAATCTATCAGGGCGCGTATGCGACCATGACGCAAAACTTCGGCCCGGAAGCTCGCGGCGGCGCCTGCAGTGCGCAGCTGGTTGTTTCTGGTTCGCCAGTGCTGTACCCATACGTCACCAAGCCCGACATCATGGTCGTTATGTCGCAGGAAGCCTTTGTACGCTTCGCCCCGGAGTTAAAAGATGGCGGCATCCTGATCGTCGAGCAGGATCTCGTGCGCGTTTCCGATCTTAAAAAGGAAGTCCAGGTTTACAGTGTCCCTGCCACACGGATCGCCGAAGAATTGGGAAAACGCATGGTGCTGAATTCGGTGATGGTAGGTTTCTTCACCGCAGTAACAAAACTGCTGAACGCCGACGCGGTGCGAAAGGCGGTAGCCGATTCCGTCCCAGCGAATTTCAGTGAGCTGAACCTGAAAGCATTTGAAAAAGGATTTGAGTACGGAACCGCCGCGCTGACCGCACCCGCCAACCGTGCCGATGCGGAACTGCAACTGCAATATTCACCCGAGTAATCAAGGTAGTAGCATTCGTCATCCTGCGAAGCGAAAAATCTGTGAGTCTGAACCGCGCCGCTGGTGTTGTGTTCTGCAACGTTGCTGTTGCGGGATTCATCGATGTTGAACTCTCGTTCTAAACTGCTGATCCGAAGACGTTATTTTGTTCATTTGCTAATCCACATCTGGCCAATGCAACCTTGTTCTGTTGCGATTCTTATCAACGCCGCGTTGCCAACCTACTCACCAAGAATCCAGTCATGAGATTGCCTCTCGTCTAACTGCCTTGTTCTATGCGAGATCGCGGCGCGCTTCGCCAATCTCAGCAATCACGCCGCTTTTGGTCGAGCGATTGCCTCTAAAAAGTGCTGAGTGGCTCGAATAAAGCGGCTCTCCGACTCCAGTTCTGACGAGGTGACTTATGACAGTCTTATTGGTTCTCTTCACATTCGCAGCGTTTTTACTCATAGACTACCTCCGCACCCGTAACACGATTGCAAAACCGACCGTACTCGCCACCGCGACTGACGCTGAAGTCGCGCCACGCCTTCAGCCTGCGTTAGTCGCCGGCTTCGCCGTTCCGAACAATCTGCGCTATCACCCCGGTCATACCTGGGCTTTGAACGAGAGTCCCAATCTGGTGCGCGTCGGCATGGATGACTTCGCCTCCAAGCTGACCGGCAAGGTAGAGAGCGTCACGCTGCCGCGACGCGGCCAATGGATCCGACAGGGCCAGAAGGTGTGCACCATCCATCGTGACGGATGCACGGTTGACATGGTTTCGCCCATCGAGGGCACAGTGTCTGACATCAACGAAGCGGTGGCGAAGGATCCGAAGCTGGTGCTGAGCGATCCCTACGGCGAAGGCTGGCTCGTAACTGTCAACTCGCCCGACGCCAAAACCAGCTTCAAGAACCTGTTGGGTGGCGCGCTCGCCCGCTCTTGGATGAATGAAGCGGCAAGCCGCTTGCGCTACCGCATGCCGGTCGCGCTGGGCGCGCTGGCGCAGGATGGTGGAGTCGCGGTGGACGATGTATCGGCCGAGCTTCCCGACCAGGATTGGCTGCCGCTGGCAAAAGAGTTCTTCCTGTCATAAGGGAATCGCAGTCCCAAGCGGCTCCCTGCGAGACGAGCCACCACGCAGGGCGCGGCAACCGGCCAAAGTAACCGGTTCTAGTAAAAGAGGACTGCAAAAACACCGGCCGCCCGGGTCCCAGGCCAAACAGCCAGGACCACTGGGCGGCCGGTGTTTTTTGGCCTCGTAAGTTTCTGCTCGGTGTTCTTCCGAAAGCACGGACCGTGAACGCTGACAATTTTTGAGAGAGTGTCAATCGGTCATCTTAGTTAGATTTCAGAAGATTCGCACTGGCGACAACTGCGTCACGGGAGCGGCAACGGCCTGACAGGAGCTGCATAGCGTGCTTTTTTTGAGGTCAATCCACTCCACGGCGTGCGACGGAGCCATAGCGCAGCTGTAATCTTCGCAATGCGTCAGACTGAGCGTGTGGCCGAGTTCGTGAACCGCTTCCTTGATCACGCGCTGACGAAACAGCTCCGGGTCGGGGGGCAGACCATAGAACTCCTGCCGCAGTCGATGGGATGAAATCACGGCGCACGGACCTCCCATCTGCGCCTCGCCGAAAACAAAGGTGAGAATTGGGATGTAGAGATCGACAGCAACAATACCCAACACTCGCCAGGAGTCGGCTGTACGAAAACTCTGCATGCGATGAAGAATTTCCGACGAATGATACTGCTGCCGTTCTCCATGGTAGGCGAATTCGGGATCCAGCCGCACCGGGAGCACCTCACAGGACACGCGAAAAGTCTTGGCGACGGCGGGACGCAGATCCTGAAGCAGCGCCTCATCCACATTCCCGATCGGCAACAGTTGCACCAGCTTCATGGAGCGACTCTCAGTTCTCGGTTCTCAGTTTTTTCAGTCCTGAGTTCTCAGTTTCAAGGGAGCCGAGTCGAATGATATTAAGAACTGAGAACTGACAATTGACAACTGAGCACTGGCCTTATCGCGTCTCCATCGGCGCGCGCGACCAGCCGTACTTTTTCAGCTTGTGATGGAGGGTCACGCGGTCGATGTCGAGGATCTCGGCGGCGTGGCTCTGATTGCCCCCGCATTCTTCCACCACGCGCAGAATGTGGGCGCGTTCCATATCCTCTAAGGTTTTGCCCGAGCCGTTGACGACGTGCTGCGGCTTGAAGACGAAGTCGCGTTCCTCGAGTTCCGGCTCCTGTCCCACAACCATGGCGCGCTCCACGGCATTCTCCAGTTCACGAACATTGCCGAGCCACGGTTGCTGCTGCAACTGGCTCATGGCCGCGGGAGAAACCCGAGTGATACGTTTGTTCATCGCCAGAGAGAATTTGCGCACGAAATGATTCACCAGAGCCGGAATATCCTCGCGGCGTTCGCGCAACGGCGGCAGTTCGATGCGAAAGACGTTCAGCCGATAGAAAAGATCGGGACGAAACTTGCCCTCTTCGATCAGTTTTTCCAGATCCTTGTTAGTCGCGGCGACGCAGCGGAAATCCACTTTGACGATCTGATTGCCGCCCACACGGGTGATTTCGCGTTCTTGCAAAACCCGCAGCAGGTCAGTCTGCGTCTTGAGGGTGATGTCCCCGATCTCATCGAGAAAAACCGTTCCACCTTCGGCAATTTCAAACTTGCCTTTCTTGCGGTATTGCGCACCGGTGAAGGCGCCCTTTTCGTGCCCGAAGAGTTCGCTTTCCAGCAGCGTTTCCGTCAGCGCGCCACAATGGACGGCCACCAACGGATGAAATCTCCGCGGACTGGCGTGATGAATGGCGCGCGCTACCAGTTCTTTCCCTGTGCCGCTTTCGCCGGTGATCAGCACCGTAGCATCGGTGGGGCCTACCGTCTCAATGGCGTCGAGAATTTTGCGCATGGGAGCGCTTTGGCCAATCATGTCTTCGGGACGCGCCATCTCGGCGACGGTCTCACGCAACAGCGCGTTTTCCTGGGTCGTCCGTTTATGTGCCAGCGCATTTTTTACCAAGTGCGCGATCTCGTCCGGGTCGAGCGGTTTGGTTACATAGTCGTACGCGCCATTCTTCAGCGCGGCCACCGCGGTTTCAACCGAGGCGTAGCCAGTCATGATGATCACCATCAGTTCAGGATCGACTTCGTGCATGCGGCGCTGCAATTCGATGCCGTCGGTGCCGTGCATTTTGATGTCTACCAGCGCCGCGTCCCAGCGCTGCTCCGCCAGCTTGGTGAGTGCATCGCTCGCATTTTCTACGGTTGCAACCTCGTAGCCTTCTTCGCGGAACCATTTGCCGAGCGAGTCGCGCACGCTTAGTTCGTCGTCTACGACCAGTAATCTTCCCTGTGTACTCATTTGTTACCTCACCTTCATCGCGGCATTCTCGGCTCCGACGGCTATCAGAGAAGCCTCTCCCGCTTGAACTGGCAGACTTAGAGTGAAAGTCGTGCCCTTTCCCAACTCTGACATCACTGCAATGTCCCCCTTATGCCGCTCCATGATGCCTCGCGCGATCGCCAGACCCAACCCGACCCCATGCCCGCTTTCCTTGGTGGTTAGAAAGGGCTCAAAGATGTGTGGCAATACATCGGGAGCGATTCCAATGCCGTCATCGCGTACCTTGATTTCGATTTCCTTCTCAGCGTGAGTCAGCCGGGTCTCGATCCAAAGAGTGCCGCCGCGCGGCATGGCGTCGATTGCATTCATGATCAATGCCAGCAGCACCTGTTCGATCTGTGCGGGGTCGCAGGGTGCCAGCGGCAGGTTGGGCGCCAGCGTCAGTTGCAGCTCAACTCCGCTCAGTTCCAGTTGGTGCCGCACCAGCAGAAGGCAGCGATCGATCACCTCATGCAGATTGGTCATTTGCACATTCATGGGCGCGGTTCGCGAAAGGCTAAGCAGATTTCTGATCAGATCGCCGCAGCGTCGGCTTTCCGCGGCGATCAGCTCCAGGCATTCGATCGTTTCTTTGCGTTTTTCATCCTCGGCCTGCCCGGAACTTACCCACTTCCGCAGCAGTTTGGCGTAGGTAAGGATTCCGGAGAGCGGATTGTTCACCTCATGCGCTACCACCGCCGCCATCTTGCCGATCGACGCCATTCGCTCTACGTGCAGCAAGTGCTCATATGCATGCTTGAGTTCGGTGGTCTTCTGCTCGACGCGGTCTTCGAGCGTCTTCGTCCAGTTAAGGATTTCCTCATTCGCCCTGTGCAACTGCAGGCTCATGCTGTTGAAGGAGCGCGCCAGATCGCCCACTTCATCCGTGGATTGCGCTTCGATCTGGTAACCAAGCTCGCCCTGCGAAAGGTGTTCGGTGCCTCTCTTGAGCGCATTGATGGGGATGGCGACAACTTGCCATACGAACAGCCAGCTCAAGACCGCCACAATCAGCATGGCGCCGGCAGTATAAAAAAACATGTGAACGCTGCTGGCGGCAAGTTCAGTGTCGGCTTTAGCCAGAGAGAGATCGGTGTCCAGCACGCCCAGAACATGCTGGCTGGCGGGATGCGCGTGGCAATCGGCATTGGAGCAACTGGGCTGATTTTCGATGGGAGTGATAATTCCCAGGATGTGTTGTCCGCCGGCGTTGTGATAAATCCGAAAGCGGTCGGGACGATTCAGGAGCGCCAAGGGCTGCGATTGCGTGTGGCAGCCATAGCACGCCTCCGCCTTCTTGTCGAGAACATGGCTGACTTCGGTGGCGTCGGTCGAATAGCCAATGCGCCCCTCCTGGTCAAAAATGCGCACCTTGACCATGCCGGGTTCGGCGGCGATGGCTTGAATAGAGTGGTAAAGCCCCTCGCGATCGTTACGCAGCATGTAGTAAGCCGTGCTGCGGCTGATCACATCGCTGACCCGTTCCGCGCTCTCCAGCGTTGCCGTTTCCAGGTCCCGGCGATGCAATTGAATATTGAAATACCCGAGGAGACCGAAGATGGCGACCATGACCACCAGCAGCGATCCGATCAATTTTGCGCTAATGCCGGGAGCCAGCCGCATCGATCGCTTATCGCCGCGGATTGGGTCAGTCTCCCGCATGCTCCAGTACCGGTGTAGCGGTTGCCGCGTGCCCGGTCTCGACGGCCGGTCTCAGATGTGCCTGAACGCCAAGCCTTTCTTTCTGCTCACCAAAAATAGGCAGATACTTCGCCGCCACGCCAAACAAGGCAAAACCTAGGGCGACAATCATGAGCGTGATCGAAAACTCGGTCCACTTCGGCACATAGTGATGTCCGACATAAGTCTCAAATCCGATGAGCGCAATGTTGAGGCGGTTCGTGATGAAACCGAGCACCGTCGAGATAGAGGCAAGATACAGCAGCTGTGGCGATAATCTCACTTTCTTGAAACTGAGCATGGCAATGGGAATTACATAGGTCAACACCAGCTCCAGCCAGAGAAAGTACGCTTCGTAACTCGGCTTGAATATCTGCCGTACTAAGCCGCGATGGATGTAATCTTCCAGCCGCAGCAGAGCATTGACCCAGAGAGCTACCAGCAAAGCGCCGCCCAGGGTAACCAGAACCGGCAGTTCCAGATGACGGCCGAAGGCCTTCGCGCTCTGCGTGGATTCGAAGATGGTCATCGCCAAACCAACTGCGATCGCCGAGCCGAAGAAGAAGAAGGGCAACGCCGGTGTGTACCAGAATGGATGCAGCTTGCTCGGCATGATCAGGTAGAGCGATCCCAGCGAACTCTGGTGCAGGGTGGAGAGCAGAATGCCGGCCACGATCAGCACGGGATAGATCTTCTTAATCCATTTGATGGGAGCTTTCCAATTGACCGCTTCGAATACGTTGGGAAGAAACTCGAAGAACAATACGGTGGTGTAAGTCATCACGCACATACCCACCTCGAACATAACCGAGTGCGGGTTCATGTAGATGACCTGATGCCAGATGTACCAGGGACGGCCCAGATCGAACAACAAGCCGACGATAAAAAGGATGTATCCCAGGAACGCGGTCAACACTGCGGGGCGCACAACCGCGTGCAACCGTTCGACATTGAACAGGTACACCGCCCCAACCATGATGAAGCCGCCAGCTGCCAGCATTACGCCGCACAGGCAGTCGAAGCCGATCCACAATCCCCAGGGAAACTGGTCGGTCATGTTGGTGGCAGCTCCCAGGCCGTGGAAGTACCGAATATAGGAGGAATACAGCCCGAGCGCCATGATGACAATGAAGACAACTCTCCAGAAAGTCAGTTTGAATTTCATTGCTTGCTCCCATTTTTTTCTGTTGCTTCAGCGGCGGCCACTTCGTCGCGGCGATGCGAAACCCAATAAATGCCGCCCAGCACCAGCGTCCACACGGGGATGAAGTCCGGAATTTTTTCCATCACTCGGCCGGTGTATTCCGGCATCGGAGTGTCGCCGATCTTGGCCGATGCCGGGTAGCCGTAGTCCTCAACCTTGGCGCTGGCCAGAATCAATACCGACGTTCCGCCCACTTCGTTCAGACCGTAAATCCGTGGCAGATAGGTCGAGGGACTCTGACTGATACGCGCTTGCGCCTCGCGAATAAGATCGTCGCGCTCGCCAAATTTGGTCGCCCCGGTTGGACAAATCTCGGCACACGCCGTTTGCTTGCCCACCGCTAAGCGGTCCGGGCACATAATGCACTTGCGCACCCGCGGATTCAGCGACTGCCATTCATACTTAGGCTGCCCGAATACGCAAGCTACCATGCAATAGCGGCAGCCAATACACTTCCAAACGTCATAGAGCACCGGGCCTTCCTTGGTCTTATGGAACGCGCCCACGGGACAGACCGACGCGCAAGCCGGCTTCTCACAGTGCATGCACAGCCGGCGCATGAACTTGTCATCTTTGCTCAAGACCACCGTGTACTTATGTGCCGACTGCACAGATTCGGCGGCTATGTTGTCGTCATAGGGCAGCTTATTTTGTTGCGCACAAGCAACTTCACACTGTTTGCAGCCAATGCACATGGTTGCGTCGTACAGCAAGGCTTTACTCATGGAAATCGCTCCTTCTCGTTCCCAAGCATGATTTCCGTTGCCGCGGAATATATGAGGTAAGAGTGCGCTGTAAGGAAGCAAACTTGGGAATCGTAGAGAACGTTATTAAAGGTTCGGCCAACAAAGAAACCGGGTCCGGAGAGATTTTCATCCGGACCCCGGCGGGCTGTCCTCGAGGGACGGCGAGTGGAGAAAGAGACTTCCAGCTGGCGGGGAATTGGCCAGAATTCCGTTCCGTCGCAAATATGCTGGACATCTTCATCTTCGTCCTGACGCCTTCTCAGTCGCAGCCCGCCAATCTGGTGGCGCGGCAGAGCGCAAAGGAGACAGCCGATGACAACAAATGAATTACTTTCAACCCTACTTCTGCAACGTGCGAAGGTAAGTGACGATCGCTTTCGCGTCGTCGGCCGCCAGGCTTTTCACCGTGCCCGGATGCTTTGCGGTTCCGGTGATGGCTTTGGCCAGGTCGTCATCCGACAGCTTCTTTACGTCATCCGAAGTCAGGCTTGGAATTTTTGCCGCGGGCTTGCCGGCCGCATCCGCCCCGTGGCAGGCTGAGCACTTTGCTTTATACAGAGCGGCTCCATCCTCGGCCCAGGACAGATTGGGCATCACGACGAATAGAGTCACCGCGATTGTCATTACCAGCAACAGCAGCTTTGTCGTCTTCATGATTTCGTTTCTTCTCCTTGTGAAGTTTTGCAACCAGATGAAATTGGTGGTTTTTCTCGCAGTCATAGGAACTGTTGCGAAAACATCCACCGAGAACAATCCTCCAGGAACTGGGTGTAACAGAACTCAGCAGCTATTGCGCTGCCTAATAGGAGTTTCAAGCCTTGAACAAACAGCCGCAGTGATCGTTGTCACCCTGAATAGTGAGGCCGACAAAGCCGTTGGTCACTCCGATTGGTGAGTACGGTCACTGCGGCGCGCGAGGTTGGGCGGGAAAATAATTCCAACAGCGAGGTGAAGCTATGCCGATACTCTTGATGGCTCTGCTCGCATTGGTCGTCTTTGGCCTTATTGGAATTCTTCTTACAACCGCTGTGATCCTGGAGCATCCCAAGCATAAAAGATCTGCCAAAGACAGCGCCGCGCACACGCCGTGAGCGGACGCTGATCTCCGCCGATCTTAGAACCTTCGGAGACCCTATGGTGAGTTTTCCGGCGCGAGGCACTGAGCTTCTCGTGGAAGCGCACAAGATTTCGCGACGGGCATTCTCGCGGCTTCACCCGTAGAAGATAGCTTCTACACTCCGAGCGACGACTCCGATCGCATGTTAGTCGCCGCCAGCTGGCTCTTTACCGCAGCAGCTAAGCGTTGTATGCCTTCTCTTATCCGTTCCGGAGTGGCATTCGAAAAATTCAAACGCATGTGGCGAGAGCCTTCACGATGGGCGTTTCCGTGATCGCCGTTGTTGCAGCCGCTATGAGCAGCGGGAGCGTAGAAGGAATCGCCGGGAACGAACGCCACATTTTGTTCGAGCGCCGATTTGAAAACCGCCTGCATGTCCAACCCTTCGGGCAGAGTTACCCAAAGAAATAGACCGCCCTGAGGATGAGTCCAGGTCACTTCGGCTGGAAAAAACTCCTCGAGAGCTGCGAGCATCACGTCACGGCGCTCACGATAAATCTGGCGAATCAGTTTGACATGCTTATCCAGAAATCCATCGCGCGCGACTTCGTAGGCCACAAACTGAGTAAACGTCGAAGTGTGCAGATCGGCGCCCTGTTTCAGTTGCGTCAGCTTCGCAATGATCTCCGGCGGAGCGACAATCCATCCTAAACGCAAGCCTGGCGCGAGCGTCTTGGAGAATGTGCTGAGGTAAATCACATTGCCGATGGAATAGCCGTTATCGCGGGCCACGTTCTTGCGGTCAAGCACAACCAGCGGCGTGAGGTGCTCGCCTTCATAGCGCAACTGACCGTAGGGGTCGTCCTCAATAATCGGAATGCCATATCGTTCCGCCAGCAACACCAGTTCGACCCGACGTTTCTCCGGCAATGTCGTTCCCGCCGGATTCTGGAAGTTCGGCAACACGTACATGAACTTCGGGCCCGAACGCAAAGGCTTTTCCAACAAATCGGTGCGAAGACCGTTATCGTCGATCGGCACCGGGACATACTCCGCGCCATACACGTTGAATGCCTGGAGTGCGCCCAGATAAGTCGGCGCTTCGACCAGCACGCGGTCGCCGGCATTGATGAATAACTTGCCAATCAGGTCGAGTGCCTGTTGCGAACCCGAAGTGATCAGAACGTTTTCGACTTTGGCCTTGATCCCATAGCGCGCCATGTTGCTGGCAATCAGCTCGCGCAGCGGCGCGTAACCCTCGGTCTCCCCATACTGCAAAGCCAAAGCGGCGTGCTCGGCCAACACCTTTTGGCAAGCTTGCTCGAAACGTTCCACAGGGAAGACATCGGGAGCAGGCAAGCCGCCGCCAAATGAAATCATTCCCGGTTTTTGCGTGAATTTTAGTAATTCGCGGATTTGAGAACTGGTGATGCTCTTGGTGCGCAGCGCGTAACGAGCCGTCCATGCAGTCGACACTGGCAAACCCTCCGCAAACCTAGTATAGCCCTAAGAATGCACTCCTAATTTGTAGCCAACGGCGGTAGACTGGTTGCAACGGATGAGGTTCGGAGCATGGTTCTTGAGATTGCCAAGCTCGTCGCCTTGGTACTCTGCATGCTCTCTTTGTGGGCTGTATTCCATACTGCGTTCCTGGTTCCGGCGGCCGACTTTGAACAAAGAACCTACGACTCTCTTGCTATGCTGGCCCTCGCCGCCGGAATCTCGCTTGCCGGCGGATTGCTTTTTCGCGATGCGAAGCCCGAACCCCGCGCTGCAAACTCCCGGCTCGCGGCTACACTTCCCGTTCAAGTGTTCTTCTGGGTTGCGGGCCTCATTCTGATTCTCTTCGTAGTTTCCTGGTATCTCGAAACCTACGTCATTTTCTACCGGGATATCCGCCCCTGGGCCTGAGCATCGGCCGCTAAGCGAACCCGTCCGGCTGACTTACCGCGCCCACGTGCGCCTGTTCATCGATGAACAGCCGGCCCGCATCGAGGGCCTTGCGGTCAATCTCCAGCAGATCGACTTTCTTCACGACGTCTTCGAGCACCGTCACTGCTGTGCCCGGAGCCAGGCACTCCGTTTCTTCGAGCAGCGCGCCCATCATCACGACGTTTGCCGCCTTGGTCGAACCAAGCTTGTCGGCGATCTCCGCCGCCGGAATCGCGACCACTTTCGGCTCCGGCGCGACGAAGTCCGCGGGAACGCTGGAGCCGTTATAAAGAATGAGGCCTCCGCTCGGCACCTCGTTCGCGAATTTCCGCAGGGAAAATTCGTTCATCGCGATGAGCACATCCGGATGCGAAACCAGCGGCGACCCGATCCGTTCTTTCGACAGGCAAACATGGCAGTGCGCGCTGCCCGAACGCATTTCCGGACCATAGGACGGCAGCCAGCTCACCTGCAATCCTTCGCGCATTCCCATCTCGATGAGAAGCTGACCCAACAGCAGCACGCCTTGTCCGCCAAAGCCCGCAATCTTGATCTTCACGTCTTTGAACCGAGACGGAAGACGGCGAGCAGGTTTTAACTTCGAAACACCGCACACCGCGGCCTTTGGAGCGATGCCTAGCACATCGGCCACCGCGCGTTGCGGCGGGTCATTGCCGGACGGAATCTCCGGTTTGCGGTCGCGAAACACATTAAGCGGAAACTCTGGAATCATCTTTTCCGCGACCCAATGCCGCGCCTCTACCGGGTCCTTGCCCCAAATCGTCGGACACGGCGACAAGATTTCCACAAAGGAAAATCCCGTGCCATCACGCTGAATCTCGAGCGCTTTGCGAATCGCCCGCCGCGCTTTCATGATGTTCTTGTTGTCGGAGAGCGCCACCCGTTCAACATAAGCCGGGGCATCGAGAGTGGCGATCAGTTCCGCCATGTGCATGGGGAAGCCTTCGTTTGCTGGCCGCCTTCCCCATGGAGACGTTGTGCTCTTCTGCCCGACGAGCGTCGTCGGCGCCATTTGTCCGCCCGTCATGCCGTAGATTCCATTGTTCACGAAGAAAACTGTGATCTTTTCCCCGCGATTGGCAGCATGTACGATCTCAGCCGTACCGATGGCCGCCAGGTCGCCGTCTCCCTGATAGGAGATCACGATTTTGTCCGGGCCGGCTCGTTTGATTGCCGTGGCCGCAGCCGGCGCGCGCCCGTGCGCCACCTGAACGTTTCCTACATCGAAATAGTAATAAGCAAACACCGAGCAACCAACCGGACTTACAAAGATCGTCCTATCCTGCAGACAAAGTTCCTGCAACGCTTCCGCAATCAGCTTGTGAACCACCCCGTGCCCGCAGCCCGGGCAATAATGAGTCTGCTTCTGCAACTCCGACTTGCGCTCATACAGGTCAAAAAACAACGGCGATTTCGAATGCAGTAACTCGTATTCGTCGTGGTCGACACCGGTGTCGGACCTTGACTTATCCCCCAACTTACATTCCATCTTGACCTCGTCGTCCACTACGCTAACTCCGGTCTCGTTTGCCATCTTCGTCATCCTCTTCGGACAGAACTGCCTACACCGTCACGGCTATGCGTGCCAACACCTGTTCCTGGATCTCCCCAACCGACGGCACATTGCCCCCAACCCGCCCGTAAAACTCTACCGGAACTTTCCCGTTCAGCGTCAGCCGCACATCTTCCACCATCTGTCCATTGCTCAATTCCACGACCAAAACTTTGTGCACCCTGGCCGCCGCCTTCACCAGTGCTTGTGCAGGGTAAGGCCACAACGTGATCGGACGAAACAATCCTGCCTTCACGCCTTGCTTGCGTAGCGCCTCAACCGCCGACAGCAGCACGCGCGACACAATCCCATATCCCACAAGCAGCACCTCCGCGTCTTCGGTGTGGTAAAGTTCCCAGCGCTGCTCCGCGTGTTGTGCACGAATGTATTTTGCTTCCATTCTCCGCTGGTGTTCTTCTAATTCATTGGCCTCCAGATAAATTGAGCTGATGACATTGGCCCGCGTCTCCGGCGTTCCCTTGACCGCCCACGGCTTCTCACGTGGCTGAATTTCCCGATCCTCCAGCTCGACCGGCTCCATCATTTGACCGACAAAGCCATCCGTAAGCACGACCGCTGGATTGCGATATTTGTCCGCCAACTCGAATGCCAGCATGGTCAGCTCGGCCATCTCCTGCACCGAGGCCGGAGCGAGCACGATGTTTCGGTAGTTGCCGTGCCCGCCGCCCTTCACCACGGCGAAATAGTCGCTTTGTTCCGGTGCGATGTTGCCCAGTCCCGGCCCGCCGCGATTCACATCCACAATCACGCACGGCAGTTCTGCTCCCGCCAGATACGAAATGCCTTCCTGCATCAGACTGAGACCGGGACCCGACGAGCCACTCATCACGCGCACTCCCGCTGCGGCGGCGCCATACACCATGTTGATGGCCGCGACTTCACTCTCCGCCTGAATAAAGGTCCCGCCGACCTGAGGAAAGTAGAGCGCCGCCGCTTCGGCAATCTCGCTCGCGGGAGTGATCGGATACCCGTAGTATGCGCGGCACCCAGCCAGAATCGCGCCTTTCACCACCGCCACGTTTCCCTTACAGAGCTGGGGCATATTTGCCTCCCAAGGTTGGCGCGTGGGCCTTTGCCTTAGCTTTTATGCGGTAGACCGTAATCGCGCCTGGCTCCGGACAACAATAAAAGCAGATTCCGCACCCGGTGCAATCCCGTCCCGTGTAGCGCGCCGGATGCGCGCCATAAGTATTCAACTCAGGCCCTAGTTCCAGGCACTTCGGAGGACAGGACTCCACGCATAGCCCACACCCTTTGCATTCTTCAGAGTCGACCGTGACCTTACCGCGCGCTTCGCCAGCCATGATTTGCGTTACCTCCGCGCACTCCGTCAGTTTTCATTACAAGCCCACGCAGCCGTGCGGGGCGGTGACATTAAGCACCATGCATTGTGAGGTTGGTCACGCTGAGCTAAACCGCGTCGATCCAATACTCTAGGATTCCGATAGATGAATGGGGTTAAGGTATGGTGAAAGCGGAGAGTATGATTGCGGCTCAAGCCCTGAAGCTGTTGACCGATTCGGAGCGCGAGGCCCGAAGCAAAATTCTTACACCTGTACGTGATGCAGCCCCTTAACCGCTCGCATGTACTGCGCGCGTTCGAAGGCTGCGGGATCGGAGCAGCGCAGTTGGCTCATACTGCCTTGCATCTGTTGCACAGATTCGTATTCGTGCTCTTCCATCCACTGCCGAATGCCTTTCTCGACCTGGGCGAGATGGCTGACTCCGTGGAGCAGCAGAGCCGAGCACATCATGGTCACATCCGCGCCGACCATCAGCAGTTTGATCACGTCTTCCGAACCATGCACGCCGCTGGTCGCGGCCAGATTGGCGCGAATGCGGCCATAAAGAATTCCGATCCAGGTGAGCGGCAACCGCAGATCCTGCGGGCTGCTGAGCAAAACATTGGGAGTAATTTCCAATTCCTCCAGGTCGATATCAGGCTGATAGAAGCGGTTAAAGAGCACCAAGCCGTCGGTTCCCATCAGATCCATGCGCCGCGCCGCGTTGGCCAGATTGCTGAAAAATGGACTTAGCTTCGCGGCGACGGGAATATTAACCGAAGTTTTAACTTCGCGCAGAATATCGATGTAATTGTTCTCGATATCAGATCCCAAGATCTCCATGTTGGTAGGAATGAAATAAAGATTACATTCGATGGCGTCGGCTCCAGCTTGCTCGACTTGTTTGGCATATTTTGTCCAACCGCCAAGGGTCGCGCCATTGAGGCTGGCGATAATCGGAACATCAACCGCTTCTTTCGCTTTGCGAATGTGATTCAGATACTCTTCGGGCCCGGTCTGGAATTCACTGGAGTGAGGAAAGTAAGTCAACGATTCGGCAAAGCTTTCTGTTCCGGCATTGAGATGGAGTTCCAGTTCGAGCGCCTCTTTATGCAGTTGCTCTTCGAAGAGCGAATAGAGCACGACCGCCGAAGCGCCGGCATCTTCGAGGCTGCGGATTCCGCTCAGCGCGTGGGAGAGTGGAGATGCGGAAGCGACCAGCGGAGTGCGCAGCTGCATGCCGAGATATCTCGTGCTTAAATCCATCGTGTTTCCTCTTCGAAAATGTGGTCTTCAAAAACTGCCGCTATTTCTTGCCAGTCGCAGGTACAGGCGAATCCTGACGTGCTTCCGCTGAAGATCCGCTCCCGTTCGTTTTGCGCTGCGCCAGATATTCGTAGAGGCGATAGCGTGTGTCGGCATCGTGCTGCGCCTCCTGCCAGAGCCGGCTGGCATCTTCCGGCTTGCTTTTTTGCAGCATCTTGAAGCGCGTCTGCTGCTGCAGATAATCTTTCACCTTGCGGCTGGGAGAACGCGAATCGAGAAGCAGAGGGTTCTCGCCCGCCCGGCCACGCTCAGGATGATAGCGATACAGCAGCCACTGGCCCGAGTCCACCGCAACTTTCTGGTCTGACATCGCTGTCATCATGTCGATGCCATGGGCGATGCAGTGCGAGTAAGCAATGATGAGGCTCGGACCATCGTACGCCTCGGCTTCGAGAAACGCTTTGAGCGTGTGTTCGTCCTTGGCTCCCATGGCGACGCTGGCGACATAAACACTTCCGTAGCTCATCGCCATTAGCCCAAGGTCCTTCTTCGGCGCCGGTTTGCCGCCTGCAGCGAACTTGGCGACTGCCGCGCGCGGCGTGGATTTCGAGGCTTGGCCTCCGGTGTTCGAGTAAACCTCGGTATCGAGCACCAGCACGTTGACGTTGTGTCCGCTGGCGAGCACGTGATCGAGACCGCCATAGCCAATGTCGTAAGCCCAGCCATCGCCGCCGACGATCCAAACGCTCTTCTTGACCAGCATGTCGGCGACAGCCAGCAATTGTTTCGCTTCCGGCGTGTTCAGGCTTTTCAGTTTTTCCTTCAGGAAATCGACGCGCTGGCGCTGTTCGAAAATATCCGCTTCGTCTTTCTGCGGTGACGTGAGCAGAGCAGTGGCAAGCTCTTGGCCAAGATTCGACGCCAGCCGCTGCACTAACTCCCGCGCGAACTCGGTTTGTTTGTCAATCGAGAGCCTGAATCCCAGGCCAAATTCGGCATTGTCTTCAAACAAAGAGTTCGACCAGGCCGGCCCTCGGCCGTCGAGATTCTTGGCCCAAGGAGTGGTTGGCAGGTTCCCGCCGTAAATGGACGAGCATCCGGTAGCATTGGCGATTACAGAGCGATCGCCAAAGAGCTGCGAAACCAGCTTCAGATAGGGAGTTTCGCCGCATCCCGAACATGCGCCTGAGAATTCAAACAATGGCTCCTGTATCTGCTGCTGGCGAATGCTTGTGCTCTTGATCTTGCGGCGATCCAGTTCGGGGATTTTGAGAAAGAACTCCCAGTTTTCGCGTTCCGGCGCGCGCAGCGGCGGCTGCGGAACCATGTTGATGGCTTTCAGGCGAGTTTCGCTTTTGTTTTTTGCTGGGCAAATGTCGACGCAGATGCCGCATCCGGTGCAGTCTTCGGGCGCAACCTGGATGGTGTACTTCTGGCCCTGCCAGTCTTTATCGCGGACATCGGTCGATTTGAAGGTGGCGGGCGCGCCCTCCAGTTGCTTCGAGTCGTAGACCTTGATGCGGATGACGGCGTGGGGACAAACCATAGCGCATTTGCCGCACTGAATGCAGACTTTCGTGTCCCAGGCAGGAATTTCGAGGGCGATGTTGCGTTTCTCCCACTTGGCGGTGCCGGTGGGGAAGGTTCCATCGGCAGAGAATGCGCTCACGGGCAATGCGTCGCCGTGACCGGCGTAGATCACTCCGAGCACATCACGCTCAAATTTCGGCGCTCCAGCAGCGAACGCCTCCGGCATTTCGGTTTGGCTCGTGATCTTGTCGGGCACCGTGACCTCGAACAGATGCGCCAGCGTCTGGTCTACCGCGCTCAGGTTTTGCCGGACGATCTCTTCACCTTTTTTGCCGTAGGTTTGGCGAATGGATTCGCGAATCGCTTCGATGGCTTGTTCGCGAGGCAGCACCTTGGAAATGGCAAAGAAACAGGTTTGCAGAATGGTGTTCATGCGCGAGCCCATGCCGGTCTCGCGCGCGACCTGATACGCGTCGATGATGAAGAACCGGGCCTTCTTGGCGATCAACTGCTGCTGGACTTCGCGTGGGAGGTGGTCCCAAACCTCATCTTTACTAAAAGGGCTGTTGAGCAGGAAAACGCCACCGGAAACTAGCGGGCCGAGCATGTCGTAGCGCTCGAGGAAAATCCACTGATGGCAGGCGACGAAGTTGGCTTTGGAGATCAGATAACTGGAACGAATCGGTTGCGGGCCGAAGCGCAGGTGAGAAACCGTCATCGCTCCCGATTTCTTGGAATCGTAAACAAAATATCCCTGGCCGTAATTTTCCGTGTTTTCGCCGATGATCTTGATCGAGTTCTTATTCGCGCCCACCGTTCCATCGGCGCCCAGGCCGTAAAACATGGCGCGCACCACGCTATCGGATTCGATCGAGAAATCGGCATCGTAATCGAGGCTGGTATGGCTGACGTCATCTTGAATGCCGACCGTAAAGTGATCTTTGATCTTGGAGTCCGGCTGCGCGAGATTGTCATAAACGGCTTTGACCATCGCTGGTGTGAATTCTTTGGATGACAGACCGTAACGTCCGCCGACGATCTCGGGCGCGGTCTTTAGCTTTCCATAGCCGAGCTTGATTCCTTCGTGAATGCCGTTGACGACGTCGAGATAGAGAGGTTCGCGCGCGGCGCCAGCTTCTTTGGTGCGATCAAGGACGGCAATCTTTTTCACCGTCGCCGGAAGCGCTTCGATGAATCGCCTGACGGAAAACGGCCGGTACAGCCTGACTTTCAGCAAGCCGACCTTCTCGCCTTTCTGGTTCAGATAATCCACGGTTTCATGCGCAGCTTCCGCGCCGGAGCCCATCATGACAATGACGCGCTCGGCATCGGCCGCTCCGACATAATCGAACAGGCGATAGGAACGCCCGACTAGCTGCGCGAACTTGTCCATCACCGCCTGGACCTTATCCGGGCAGGCATCGTAAAAGGGGTTTCCGGCTTCGCGCGCCTGGAAGTAAACATCGGGATTCTGCGCCGTGCCGCGCAACACGGGATGATCGGGTGACAGCGCGCGTTGACGGTGCTCGAAAACGCGATCCATGTCGATCAGAGCGCGCATGTCGTCTTCGGCCAACATTTCGATCTTGTTGACTTCATGCGAAGTGCGGAAGCCGTCAAAGAAATGCAGGAACGGTATGCGCGTCTCAAGCGTGGCCGCATGTGCGATCAGAGCGAGATCCATCGCCTCCTGCACGGAATTGGAGGAAAGCATGGCGAAGCCGGTGGTTCTGCAGAACATTACGTCCGAGTGATCGCCGAAAATCGAAAGCGCATGGGTTGCCACGGTGCGCGCGCTGACATGAAATGCCGTCGGCGTAAGCTCACCGGCGATCTTGTTCATGTTGGGGATCATCAACAGCAGGCCTTGCGAGGCGGTAAAGGTCGTCGATAACGCTCCGGTCTGGAGCGCGCCGTGGACCGCTCCGGCAGCGCCGCCTTCGCTTTGCATTTCAATGACGTGGGGCACCGTCCCCCAGGCGTTGGGGATACCCTCCGACGCCCATTGGTCGGCCCATTCGCCCATGTTCGACGAGGGTGTGATGGGATAAATAGCAATCACCTCGTTGAGGCGGTAGGCGACATAGGCCACTGCCTCGTTGCCGTCCATGGTCTTGAACTTACGCTTCATGAAATCCCCTTCCCCATTTCTCAAAAACCCCTGCCGCTCTGAGGGAACGACATCCAAAGCATGAAGGAACAAGGCGATATTGTCGGGGATGCGGCTCACAGCGAGATGTGATGTCCGTCACAGAGCAAAACCCGCTGCGGCTGCTGGCTAAGCTTGCAAGTGGAGCGCCGGCGTCCTCGCCCGGCTGGACTCTCGACTTCGGTCAGTGTGGACGGGCGAGACGCTCGTCCCTCCATCGTGAGGACTGATTACGCGGCTACAACGTTAGAGGTCCAGGAAGGCCCGAAGCGAAGTTAAGTCCTCGTCGGCACTAATGCGAAATCCCAGGCGCCGGAAGACGGCTTGCATCGATATGTTGTCCGGCAACATTTCCGCCGATACCTGGGCTAATTTTTCGTCGCGGGAAATCTCGACGATGCGGCGCAGCAGTTCATAGCCCAGCCCCTGGCGTTGATATCGATCGGTAACCAGCGCCGCCACTTCGGCTTCATTCCGCGCGTGCAGCTTGGTCATACGCCCGACCCCGATAATCTGCCGTTCTCCCGTGGCGGGATCGGTGAGCTCGGCGACCAGCACCATTTCGCGGTCATAATCCCCAAAACAGATGCGCAACAGCCGCTCGTGCGCCACACGGCGGCTCAGGCTGAGGGAATTGAAGTAGCGAAGATAAACGCTGCGGTCGGAGAGCGTCTCGTGAAACTTGACCATGAGCGGTTCGTCTTCAGGGCGAATGGGACGAATGGTTACCTTATTTCCATCGCGCATAGTCCACGCCGAAACGTATTGCAATGGATAAGGGCGGATTGCGGGTTTTGGCAACTGATCGAGGGTTAGGTTGGGTTCGTGCAACACGATTCTGGCATCGAGGGCTATCAGGCGTTCGGGCGAGGCCAGCAGAGGATTGATGTCAATCTCCGCAATCCAACGTTGTTCGAGCACGAACTGGCTGAAGCGGATCAGCAGATTCTCCAGCGCTGCGATGTTTACCGGTTTTCGTCCGCGAACTCCATGGAGAGCGTCGAAGATTCTGGTTTGCTCCATCATTCTTCGCGCCAGTGTAGTGTTCAGCGGTGGAAGCGCCAGGGCATCGTCTCGATAAACATCGACCAGCAGGCCGCCAGAACCGAACAGGATTACAGGCCCGAACTGTGCGTCGATCTTGCTGCCGACAATCAAGTCGTAGCCATCGAACCTCACCATCGGTTGCACGGTTACTCCGGAGAACGTGATACCAGAGAATTGTTCGAGATTGGCTTTTTCCGCAACGGAAGACTGGATGGCGCGATAGGCGGCACGAACCGCCGCTTCATCCTGCAAGTTGAGTTTGACGCCGCCGACATCGGTTTTGTGGATGATGTTTGCAGAAAGAACTTTGAGCACCACGGGAAAGCCAAGCTGGGACGCAATCGCGGCTGCCTCGTCCTCGCTGGTTGCGACGCGCGTTTCTACCGTGGGGATGCCGTAGAGCGACAACAAGCGCTTGGATTCGTACTCCGTGAGCAGAACCCGGCCCTCGCTGCGCGCATTCTGAATGAATTGCTCAACCTGATGGCGGGATGCGCTCTCCACTTCAGATTGCTCCGCCAGGGCGGGCGTCTCGTAGAGACCGCGCAGATTGTACGTATAGCGCCACATATACGTGAAAGCGCGCGCCGCCGTGTCGGGATAGGAGAATGTGGGGATGCCGGCTGCGTTCAGGGTCGCTTCGCCGGCGGCTACGCTGTTACCTCCCATCCAGCTGGCGAGCAGGGGCTTGCCGGATTTGGCGTAAGCCTTCAATCCTTCCGCAACCTGCAGAGGATCGGTCATGCCCTGCGGGGCGAGAATTACCAGCAAACCATCGCCGTTTGGATCCTTGGAAGCAATTTCGAGGGCGCGGGCGTAGCTCTCAGCACTGGCATCGCCGAGAATGTCGATGGGATTATTGCGGCTCCAGTGCGCTGGAAGAAATTCATCCAACTGCCGCAGGCTCTCGGGAGAAAGTTGGGCCGGTTCTCCTCCATTCGAGACCAGCGAATCGGTGGCCAATACTCCGGGTCCGCCTGCGTTGCTCACGATCATCAGCCGTGGACCCTTTGGTCGCGGCTGCCTGCCGAGCACTTCCGCCATATAAAAAAGATCCGCGATGCTGTGCACGCGCAGCACGCCGGAGCGCCGAAAGGCTGCTTCCAGGACATCGTCGCTGCCGGTGAGCGCACCCGTATGCGATGCCGCCGCGCGCGAAGCCGCTTGCGATCGTCCGGCTTTGATCACGATGATCGGTTTGGCGAGGCTGACTTCACGCGCCGCGGAGAGGAACGACCGCGCATCGCCCACCGATTCCATGTACAGCAGGATGCTCTTGGTGTGAGAGTCATCGCCAAAGTAATAGATCAAATCGCCCCAACCCACGTCGAGCATCGAACCGCTGGAGACAATCGCGCTAAATCCCACCTTTTCGCGTTCGCTCCAGTCGAGGATAGAGGTCAAAAGCGCTCCGCTCTGGCTGAGGAATGCAACATTACCTATTTGTGGAGCATTTTTGGCGAAGGTTGCATTCAAGCTGATCACCGGGTTCATAATGCCGAGGCAGTTGGGACCGATCAGGCGCATGGAACTATGTCGCAGGCGCTCTTGAATCTCGCGTTCGAGGGCTGCGCCTTGCACGCCGTGTTCTCTGAATCCAGCCGAAATCACAACCGCCGATTTGGCGCCGGCATCGACGCACTCGCCAATGATCTGTGGGACGGTCGCCGCGGGAGTGGCAACGATGGCCAAATCGACAGGTTCAGGAATCTCGCGAATGCTCGCATAGGTTTTGAGGCCCAGCACTTCCGGGCGGTTTGCGTTGACGGCGTAAACTTTCCCCCGAAAGCCGTGGCTCAGGTTTTCGACGACGGTTCGACCGACAGTCCCGGGACGACTGGTTGCGCCAATAACGGCTACCGAAGTGGGAGTAAAGATTGCGTCCAAGCCGTAGCTGTGAGGATGAACCCGTCTCTCTTCGTTCGGCAGTCGTCCCACAAGGCTGGTGTCAGGCGAACTCATAAGATCTCCTCGTTGGTATTTTCTTTGTTTCTGGATTCTATCGACACTTACTCACTTCAGGATAGACGATTGGCGAAACGCTCGCAGTGCCGGCGCGCGATGCAGATTCTAATACGCCCGCGAAACAACGACCGCGTTCCAGCTAGGTTCGGACGCTCCACCACGCACGGTAAGCACCGGACAGGCGGCTTGCGTCAAGATGGCAGCTGTAGTGCTGGATAAGTGTGCAGTCAGGCCCGAGTTTCCATGTACGGGACGAACGCCGAGAACGACGAGGTCTGCCGCATGGCTCTTGGAAACTTCGAGAATGCGCTGCGCGGGCGGCGCGAACTGCTGTCCGAACTCAAGTAAGTATTCTGCACGACACCAGGGCAGAGCCTCGGCGGGGACCAACCTTTGAAGGCGGCGGGTTAACGAAGAGGTGACTTGCTGGAGGTCAGCAATGCCTGCGGCGGGTTGCTCGACGACGTGCAGTAAGACAAGTTGCGCCTGATCTTCCTCAGCCAGCGAGATCGCATAGGGAAGCGCGGCCAGGGAGTGGTCGGTGAAATCCGTTGCGAACAAAACCCGCTGAAATTGAATCTCGCCCTGCGGCTTCGAGCAGATGTGTGGCCCTACAGTCAATACCGGGCACGGAACGCGCCGTAAAATTTCTTCGGCAACGGAACCGAGAAGCAGTTTCCCCACGCCGGCACGGCCATGGGTGCCGAGCACGAGCAAATCAATTCTGCGTTCTTCAACGACCTGCGTGAGTTGAAGCGCGACCTTACCAATCGGCATCAGCACTTCGTGGGGAAATTCCTGCAACTGGCAATCCAGTTGTTTGAAGTGGGCCCGAACCTGTTTGTCTTGTTCCTCGATCAGAGTGGGCCAGGTTTCCGGCGACAGCAACACCATCTCAGCCTTAGTGGGCATGACGTGCGCTGCGTAGAGCATGGCCGCATAGCGGCGCGCAACTGCCAAGGCGTAGGGGAGTGCCGCGTCGGAGCATGGAGAGAAATCGGTGGCAAACAAAAGGCGCTTGAATGCGATCCGCTTACCCGCTTCCAATGTGTGCACAACGCACCTCCAGAGGCATGATTCTGGAGAAGGCGACCGCATTGTTGTTGCCTGTCACCTTCCCGGTGATGGCCCAACCATGAAGCAAGCTCCAACTAACACATCTGCCCTTCCCAATTCCGTGTTTTATCCGTAATCCCGATCAAGTCCGCACTATTCGGGCTGGCTTGACCGCTGTCTAACCACTTCCTCGTTACTGGAAATCGCTAAAGCTTGACCGGCATTGCGTGCGGCAACCACCTGCACGCATGTTTCGAATTTCGGCTCGACGGAAAGAGCGCGAGACACCAGACATAGCTCCTGCGTTTTCTGCAAGAGCTTCATGGCACGCTCTTCTTCTTGTTCTTCCGAAATTATCAAGATTGCACGAATGAAAACATCGCTTAGAGCGTAGCCCACGTCAACCTTGACGATTGTTCCATTCGCCTCCACCTGTAGATCGGTGTACTTGAACTTCGAATTTTCCGCGAGCGCCCGGAAGGTAGCCGTATAGCAACTGGCGACGGCGCAGAGCAGCAGATCTTCCGGCGTCCACCTGCCGTCCAGACCGCCAAAGGCAGGCGGCGCAGCGAAATGGATGGCATTAGGAGCGGAATCGGATTTTGCGAAGCCACTCCGGCCGGAGGTCCACCAGGCAACAACGCGAAAGTGATGAAGTTCTGCCATGGTTGTTAACACCTTTCTTATTTAATGACTCACAACTGCCTGCTTCTCCAGCCTCAGTTCGAAAGTTGGAAATTTACGGTGATTATGGTTTCCACTTCCACCGGTTCCCCATTCAGCAGGAATGGACGGTAACGCCATTGCTGAACGGCCGCAATAGCAGCCGGTACCAACAGAGGATGTCCGCTCAGCAACTCGAGGTTTTGAATCTCGCCAGTTTTGGAAATTACGGCGCTGAGCACTACCTGACCCTGCACGTGGGCGGCCAGCGCAATCATCGGATATTTGGGTTCAATCTTTTGAATCAGGCGTCCCTCAGTTACTCCTTGAGAAACCCGAATGCGTTTGGGCGGAGTCGGAAGCGCCAACTTCGGAATGGTGGCGGCGCCCGGCGTCGAACTAAGAATGCCACCAATTACGCCGCCGACCTGCCCACCGGGGATTCCACCCGGGACGCCGCCGGGAACGCCTCCACCGCCCAAATCCGGCGGCGCCTCCTCCTCGTGAATCATTTGCACGTTCTGCGGAATCCTGGTGGGAGCGCGCAGGCGCCCGTTCGCGAGCTCGCTCTCCACGCGGCGCACAGTTTTGGCCGCGGATTCGGCTGCCGGCGGCGGTGGAGGCGGTGGAGGCGGGGCCACTAGAAATGTCAGTAATTGCGCCTGTGGCAAAACGTCGGTGAACATTAAGGGCACGATGAGCAAGACTCCCAACAGCAGGCATTGCACAACAAATGACAATAGGGCGGCCCAAGTGCGACGTTTACGCTGTAGGCTGCTCGTTCCGAGCAGAACATCATCAAACAAGCGCGATGCAAACACCGGTTCCGCTTGCACTTGCCGTGCAAGGGACGGCGTTCGCGGATCTTGGATGTGAACTGATTCTGCGACTTCCGGGTCTCGGACTTCGGTTGCAGTGCTCATGGAAACCTCCCATCTGCACTACGTCCTCCCACACCCCAGTACAGTTCTATTCTTTCGCCAAAAAGCAAAGCGAGGCGATGCGTGAGGTCACGTCCTGGGGTGACTCGAATCACCGCCGGGGAGCAGGTGGTACAATTTTTATGTAAGAAGGGACGATGCGCGCTCCCTACGGACTCAACATCCTCGATAACTGCCTGACCTGCCCGCTGCGGGAAGAGCATCTGTTCTGCAACCTGCCGGTGCCGGCGGTGCAGAAATTGAATGAGATCAGATCGAACGCAACCTACCCAAAATCCGCCATGCTGTTTATTGAGGGACAGCAGCCACGCGGCGTGTTTGTGTTGTGCACCGGACGAGCGAAGCTTTCGACCTCCTCAACGGAGGGCAAGACGGTTATTACCAAGATTTCAACCGCGGGAGATGTTCTTGGACTGAGCGCCACGGTTTCCAATCGGCCTTACGAAGTGACCGCCGAGATGATCGAACCGGGACAGGCAAGTTTTATCACCCGCGACGCCTTGCTCCACTTCATGCGTGAATATGGAGAAGTAGCGGTGCGCGTAGCGGAGCAGTTGAGCCGCAATTACTACGCGGCCTATGAGGGGATCCGCACTTTGGGGCTTACGAACTCTCCCTCCGAAAGATTCGCAAAGTTGTTATTGGAGTGGAGCAAAGATTCGAGCATTTCTTCGAACCATGCCGCGAACGATAGCGAGCCACAGCAATTGAAGTTGACTCTCACGCACGAAGAGATTGCGGAAATCATCGGCACTACGCGGGAAACGGTGAGCCGCTTGTTCTCGCAGTTCAAAAAGAAACAATTGCTGCAATTAAAAGGCGCGACCCTGATTATCCGCAGCCGGGCGGCGCTCGAAAAAATAGTCAACTCCTGATCTATTTAACGCTCTCAAGTTGCTCGTCGATGTCAAATTCCTTTCGCACGCTATGGACCAGCGATAGCGGAATGCGGACTCGCCTCACGGCGCCGGATCTGCGGGTGATGCCGTCGATCGCATACCCGTCGCCCTCTGGAGTAGGATTCGACACCAGTTGGAATTCTTCGCCGTACAGCCGTATGTGTCTTTCTCGCGCATAACCCAGTTCTTGAAGCCTTTCGCAAATGCCCTTCTTTTTATCCGTTCGCTTTATCATGACAGAACTCGCGTCTTTCATTCCTTTGATTTTAAATAAATCAAGGCAGAAGAATTAAGTTCATGGCTGCACCACCGCTGCCTGGGGACGGTGCAGCCATTTTGTCTTT
The DNA here is from genome assembly GCA_030038475.1 of Terriglobales bacterium. Taxonomy (GTDB): domain Bacteria; phylum Acidobacteriota; class Terriglobia; order Terriglobales; family Acidobacteriaceae; genus Acidiflorens. Next base: position 66,829 of record JASHOU010000191.1, read on the forward strand.
TCGCAGAATTCATAGAGTTCATCGCGGAATGTGGGATGTGCGATTTCGATCAGCGCCTGCGCCCGCTCCCGGATGGTCCTGCCATGCAAGTAAGCCACGCCGTATTCGCTTACTACATAGCGAATAAGACCGCGCGAAGTGACCACGCCCGCGCCCGGGCTGAGCATGGGTACGATGCGTGAGATCGTGCCGTTCTTGGCGGTCGAAGAGATGGCAATGATGGGTTTGCCGCCTTTCGAGCGCGAGGCTCCGCGCAGGAAGTCGACTTGGCCGCCGATGCCGCTGTAGAACTGGGTTCCAACGGAGTCGGAGCAAACCTGGCCGGTCAAATCGATCTGCAAGGCTGAGTTGATCGCGATCATGTTGTCGTTGCGGGCGATGAGCACGGGATCGTTGGTGTAGGCCGTGGGATGGAATTCAAAGATAGGATTGTTGTCGACGAACTCAAACAGATTTTTCGATCCGAGGGCAAAACCGAGAATGATCTTGCGCGGTTTGTAATTCTTGCGAGCGCCCGTGATTACGCCCGCTTCAATCAGCGGAATCACGCCATCCGAAACCAACTCACTGTGCACCCCGAGATCGCGGCGATCGCCGAGGAAGGAAAGCACAGCATCGGGAATCCCTCCGATGCCGGTCTGCAGCACCGCTCCATCCTCGATCAGCCCGGCTACGTTGCGCGCGATGGCGACTTGCAACTGGGTGGGTTCGGGTTTCGCGAAAGCACACAGCGGCCGGGACGAATCTACCACTACATCGATGTCTTTGACGTGGATGAAGCTGTCACCATAAGTGCGCGGCATGTAGTCGTTGATCTGCGCCACCACATAACGAGCGCACTTGGCGGCTGTGAGGGTGGTGTCCACGCCGACGCCAAAACTGCAATAGCCGTGCGGATCCGGAGGAGATACTTCAATGAGCGCGACATCGATGGGCATGGCGCC
>JASHOU010000192.1 GCA_030038475.1 Terriglobales bacterium
TCGCCCAGCATAGCTTCGCGATGGATGAGGCAGTTCAGAATCTCCATATCAAGATCAGTGGCTGCTTCAACAGTTGCGGGCAGCACCACGTGGCCGACCTTGGTTTCTACGGCGTCAGCCGAAAGATGGCAGGCTATGCCGTCCCGCACTTCCAAGTAGTTCTCGGCGGGGAATGGGAGAGCAACGCCGGCTCGTACGGGATGCCAGTCGTGGCCGTCCCCTCTAAGAATATTCCGCAAGTCGTTACCCGCTTGACGGCCCGATATGTTGCCGAAAGGAAGACTGGTGAACGCTTCAATGACTTCGTCAGACGGATCGGGAAGACGGAAATCAAAAGCCTGCTCGAAGATCTCACCCGGCTGCCTGCCGATAGCGCTGACCGGTTGTTCTTCAGCGATTGGGGCGACCCACGCGAATACAGCTTGGGCGATTTAGGTGTCGGCGAGTGCGCCGGTGAGGTCGTCTCGGCGATTGAATTTGATCTGGCTGCTGCCGAGCGCGAGGTTTTCGAAGCACAGGTGGCTTTGGATAAAGGGAGCTTCCAGCAGGCCGCACGGACGGCGTATTTAGCAATGGTTCACGCCGCTAAGGCTCTGGTGAAATTGGAATTTCAGGATGTGCCGGACGATCCCGACCGGATTATTCGGGAGTTCACCACACGGTTCTACGACACCCAAAAGTTTTTCGATTCGTTCGCGGGCGGAAAATTCGCTCAGTACCTATTCGCCGCCCATGCAGCATGCAATCAACCGGCCACGGCTGACTCGGCTCGGTACTTGATTGATGAGGCCCAGCTATTTATTGATGCTTCGCACGCGTGCTACAACAAGTTGGGCACGCTCAGCACCCCGTTGGTAGACAACCGCCACATCCCTGCCGAAGAATTGATTAAGTCAGCAGGGAATTGACCGATCAGAGGAGACAATTCAGATTCGATGGAATTTCAGCACGTTAACGTAAAGCTTTTCATAGAAAATCCCGAAGAGGTCAACCTCGAGAGCGTAATTCCAGTGTTTCATAGCTGGATCCAAAATCGGGCGAGGGGAGAGTTACTGCTCGACGTCGCGGACTATCGCCACGTTCATGCGGGTCCGGGAATTATTCTGATTGGTCACCAAGGGGACTACAGTGTAGATGACACCTGTGGGCGGTTAGGTGTACGGTACAATCGCAAAGCGGCGTACGAGGGTACAAACCAGGAGCGTTTGATACAAGCCACCCAGGCTGCTCTGGCTGCCTGCCGCCGTCTGGAGACGGAGCCTCGCCTGGGCGGACCATTCCGATTCAATGGGCACGAGATCGAAGTATTTATCAATGATCGCCTGCTGGCCCCCAACACGTTGGAGACTCGAAAGGCGGCAGAACCGGAATTGCGGACCTTTTTCGGCACGCTGTTTGGGGGCGCCGAATACCACGCCACGTACGACGCGCCCGACCCCCGCAGACTCTTCTCGGTCCACGCCAAAACCTGTCAGGCACTTGACGCGTTGGATTTGTTAAACAATCTGACCTCAGTAACTCAATTTTCCCCGACCAGTTAACGGCGAGACGTAAACACCAGCGCCCGCACTCCTGCCCTTCCGCAGCGGTTTCTACGTGCGGGCCAAGGGTGCACTCTTCGTCTCAGCTATGGTTCGAGGTCTTCATCCACGTTGATTTTTAGGGCGCGCAGAAATTGCGTGTCCTGAGTGGTGAGACGGAATTCGGGATTGGCCTGGTCATCCGCACTTAGTTTCTGGCGATGTACCAGATTCACTTCGCCGCGTTTATTGAAGCCGATGGTGACCTCCAGCACGAGAAAGAGGTCGTACCCAACATTGCGGATGCGCGACATCACCTCGGCAATTCGTTCCGAATCAGAGAGGGATTCGTTAATCGCGTCGCCGAGCTCTTTGATCAGGCGTTTGAAGTTATCGTCCAGCTCCAAGGCTCACCTGGCACGCCGCCTACGCGGCACCACCTCAATTCTAGGTTCACCATGGAAGGACGTCAAGGACAAAACCGGTTAAAGGAAGAACTAAAGAACGGCTGAACGGCGGTTCTCGAAGCACTCACCTGCAAACGGTTCACAGAGGCTTTCCGCCAAAGGGTGACGACCGGTATTTGACTGCACACCGTTTTCTCCATACGATAACGAACAGGGGATGGTGAAAGCGCAGCCAAGGCCCGGAGAAATATATTTGAGCCAGATCGCCTCATTACTTCGTCATTGTTTTCTTAATTTGAAGCGGTTGTTTCACCTACTTATAACCCTGGCTTTCATGTTTTTAACGCTCGTCGGCGCATCTCAGACCTACCTCGCATGGGAGGTTTACCAGAATGCTCCGGACACGGGCTCACTCGAGTTCAAGATATATGGCGGGTTAACGGTACTACTGGCAATCCTGTGTCTCTATTCCTACGTGAAAGCTCGAAACGTTCGCTGATCAAGCGTATAAGAATCCGTTGGTGCGGAGCGGAGAACCGGTTTCTGGAGCACAGTTGAGGATCGTCAGAATATGACCTGGTTCCACTGATGGAAAACGGCAAGGAACTTAACCCACACTTCGCGACCGGCTCGGGGCTGGAACTAAAGCGGTTCTACTCTCCTGAGGACCTTGCCGCCTGGGATTATGAAGAGCAGACCGGCTATCCGGGTGAATTTCCCTTCACCCGCGGAGTCTATCCATCCCTCTACCGCAGTCGCCTCTGGACCATGCGCCAGTATGCTGGCTTCGGAAGTGCGCGCGAATCGAATACCCGCTACCGATATCTGCTCTCGCAGGGTCAAACTGGGCTCTCGGTCGCCTTTGACCTTCCCACACAGATCGGCCTGGATTCCGACCACCCGATGGCCTGCGGTGAGGTCGGTCGCGTCGGCGTGGCGATCGATTCGCTCGAAGACATGGAAGCACTCTTTGAAGGAATTCCGCTGGAGCGCGTTTCGGCGTCGATGACCATCAACGCCACGGCGGCAATCTTGCTCGCGCTCTATTTCGCCGTTGCGGAAAAGCAGGGTGCGGACCTTCTCCGATTGTCGGGAACGGTTCAGAACGACATTTTGAAGGAGTATGTCGCGCGCGGAACCTACATTTATCCGCTCGGCCCGGCATTACGCATCGTGACGGATATTTTTGCCTTCTGCCGCGACCGGGCTCCGGAATGGAACACGATTTCCATCAGCGGTTATCACATTCGCGAAGCGGGCTCAACGGCAGTACAGGAAGTGGCTTTCACGCTGTCGAACGCCGTCGCCTATGT
>JASHOU010000193.1 GCA_030038475.1 Terriglobales bacterium
CACTTTTAACATTTCCACGGCAACCGCCTTCGTGGCCGCCGGAACCGGCGTGCGGGTCGCGAAACACGGCAATCGCAGCGTGACTTCAAAATGCGGCTCCGCCGATGTGATGGAAGCTCTCGGCGTAAAAATCGATTTGCCGCCGCAACAAATTGCCGCCTGCCTGGAGCAAGTCGGAATCGCGTTTCTCTTCGCTCCCGCTATGCATTCCGCGATGAAACATGTGCAGAGCGCCCGCCGCGACTTGCGCCTGCGCACCGTTTTCAACCTGCTCGGCCCGCTCACCAATCCCGCGCGCGCCACCTGCCAGGTGGTTGGCGTGTATGCTGCCAGTCTCGTCGAAAAGCTTGCCGAGGCGCTCAGCATGTTAGGTCTGCGTCGCGCATTGGTCGTGCATGGAAGCGACGGTCTCGACGAGATCACCATCAGCGGACCAACCCGCATTGCTGAGGTGCGGGAAGGACAAGTCCACAGCTACGAGGTCACGCCGGAAGAATTCGGCCTTCAGCGCGCCACGCTCGATGACATCTCCGGCGGAGACGCAGCCCAGAACGCCGAGTTGATTCGCGAAGTGCTGTCAGGGAAAAAATCCGCGCGCCGCGATGTGGTGCTGCTCAACGCCGCTGCCGCGTTGGTCGCCGCCCGAAGAACCGATCATCTGCGCGACGCCCTGCCGGTAGCCGCTAAGGCAATCGACTCCGGCGCGGCGGCACAAAAGCTGGATGCTCTCATCAAGTTTTCCAATTCTGCGGCTTGAAACAAACAGTCCAAAGCGGTAGGAAACTACCAAATTACTAAATCACCCAATTACTTCACTTCCACGCGCTCCATGTAGTCTGCGATCTGCACGTTCCATCCCAGCTCCTTCTTCATCGTGTCGCGCAGCTGTGATGCCGCCGCCGCCTCACCGTGAACTAGATACGTCACTCCCGGATTGTTCTTGAACGTGCGCAGCCACTCCAGCAACTCCGGCGGATCGGCATGATCGCTGAATTGTTCAAGTGCCGCAACCTGCGCGCGGATGGGAATAAACTGGCCAAAAATCTTCACCTCGCTCGCCCCGCTCTTGATCGTCGCCCCGCGCGTTCCCGGAGCCTGGAAGCCGATAAAAATCACCGTATTCTTGGGATCGGGCAGGCGTAGCGCGAGATGATGCAGGATCCGTCCGCCCGTCACCATTCCGCTCGACGAGACGATGATCGACGGATAATGGCTCTCATTAATCTTCTTCGACTCCTCGGCAGTCTCCGCAAACGTGAAGTTCGGCCACTTCAGGGGCGAACCGTACTTGCCAATCAAATCGGCGGCCTGCGGCGTGTATTGATCTGAGTACTTCAAGAAAATCTCGATGGCCTTGATCGCCATCGGGCTGTCGCAAAAAACCGGCAGCGGCAGAATCTGTCCCGTCTCCATCAGTTCCTTCAGCATGAAAAGAAATTTCTGCGTCCGCTCCACAGCGAACGCCGGAACGATTACGCTGCCGCCGCGCTCGGCAGTCTCCCGAATCAGCAGCGCGAGCTGCGGCCGCGGATCGGTGTCGGGATGCTTCCGGTTGCCATAAGTCGATTCCATTACCAGCACATCGGCAGTCTCGTTCTCCTGCGGCCCGGAGTGCACCACCTTGCCCGGAGCAACCTGGCCGTTGCGCACCCGGCCAATGTCGCCGGTGAAGAGCAGCCGCCGGCTGCGGCCGTCGATTTGCACCGTCACTTCCGCCATGCACGATCCCAGAATGTGCGCCGCCGGCACGAAACGAAACGCAAGTCCGGAACTCAATTGCGTCGCTTGTGTCGCTTGTCCGTCCGCGACCGGCTTGAAATACCGCAGGCTACTCTGCGCTTCCTGGAAGGTGTACAACGGCATCGCCGGATCGTGTTTCGAAACTTTTTTCTTGTTGTAATATGCGGCGTCTTCTTCCTGCAGGTGTCCGGAGTCGGGCAAGACTACCGAGCACAGATCGATGGTCAGCTGTGTGGCGTAAATCGGGCCGCGAAAGCCCTCTTTCACCAGACGCGGAATCCAGCCGCAATGATCGAGATGCGCGTGGGTGAGAATCACCGCATCGATCTCATGCGCCGCGACCGGCAAATTCTGCCAGTTGCGCTCGCGCCATTCTTTTTGCCCTTGGAAAAGTCCGCAGTCGACGAGAACCCGGAACCCTTTCTTGCCGCTTGACCCGCTGCCCGTGTCGATCAGGTGTTTTGAGCCGGTAACCGTCCCGGCAGCACCAAGAAATTGGATATAGGCCAAACGTGGCTCCGAAAACGCAGAAGTCAGATTGCAGAAGTAAACCCGCGAGATACGATTCTACCTCTGCGATTCCCGTTTCTTTAACGTTCATTCAGGCTGAAGATAGTTGGCGGTCCAAATCTGCGATTGCCTGCTCCAGCATCTGGCGTTGCCGGGGGCTGCTCGCGACCCGCAGTTGCTGTGTCAGGTGAGTTCGGGAAAGCAGCAGATTCTCGCGCTTCCGGTTGCGTTGCTGTTGATCGGGCGGAATCAAAACACGCTTGGTTTTCGCTGGCTCGGATAATTCTGCCTGTTGCTGCTCCACCGACTTGCTTTCCCAGCCGCGTGCCATTGACTCCATGGTAGCGCGTTCCGTACTTCCGCGGTCGCGGGATTCCCAGGTTCGAAAATCGCCGAAACCCTTCAACAGGCTGTGGGGCACCCCGGCAGTTTGCAAACGCGGCAGGTGGGCCTAAGCGCTCCGGGAAGGCACAAACTCGGCCGATCGAGGAGATCGTCGGAGCCGCTGTAGAGTTTCGGTAGTTCGCTCATACTGGTCGACCCAGGGAGCAAGCGCGTTGGTTTGCAGTCCAGGCAGCAGAATCCCGGACAGCAGATGCAGACAAGCCCGGATTGTTTGCAATCGAAGCCGAAAAGCGTTCTCAGAAAGCTGAACGCCGGAAGTTACGATCTTTGGATCCAAACTCCTTTGTGCGGCTTGGCCAAGCCGAGCGAGCGCCGAGGCGGCTGCTCCGGCTTCCCAGGCATAGAGGAGCGCGGCCCGTGCCCGCTGTCGCTTAATCTCACGAAATCGCTTCGGGGATAGATGATTGCGGAGAAAAGCATCCTCTTCCGGGTCGACTAGGTTGCGGAAGGCCTCAATGTCAAGAGATCGGAACGCCTCGACCGTTTTTTCTAAATCAACCGGGTCGGTTCGCGGGCGGATAACGATG
>JASHOU010000194.1 GCA_030038475.1 Terriglobales bacterium
GATTTGGGATCGGCAAAAATGTGCGAGTAGTACCAGGCGCGCTGGCGAAAGCGATGGTCGTCGGTCAATAAATTCCAGGTGTCGCCACCGTCATCGGAGCGATAGATACCACCTTTTTCCGCCTCGACTACGGCCCACACGCGATTCGGATTCGCACCTGACACCGTTACTCCGATGCGGCCGAGAATACCTTCCGGCAGTCCGTGCCCCTTGAGTTGTTTCCAGGTTGTTCCGCCATCAATGGAGCGGTAAAGGCCGCTACCCGGACCGCCGCTGTCGAGGCTCCACGGAGTTCGGCGCGCTTGCCACAGCGCGGCGAAGAGAATATTGGAGTTTGTGGGATCGAACACCACGTCGATGCCGCCGCTTTTGGCGTCCTTATATAAAACTTTCTCCCAGGTCTTGCCGCCATCCTGGGTGCGAAAAATGCCGCGCTCGTCGTTGTCGCCGAAGGGATGTCCGAGGGCGGCGACGAAAGCAATGTCGGGATTTTTGGGATTCACGGCGAGACGGCCGATTGCGTGAGTGTCGGCCAAGCCAACGAACGTCCAGGTTTTGCCGGCATTGATCGATTTGTAGACGCCGTTGCCGCCGACGATGTTGCCGCGAATACACGCTTCACCGGTGCCGATGTAAATGACATTCGGGTCGGATTCAGAAACGGCGATGGCTCCAATGGCCGGCGACGCGTCTTTCTGCTTATCGAAAATCGGTTTCCAGTTAAGACCGCCATCGGTCGTCTTCCACACGCCTCCGGCGACCGCACCGAAATAATAGGTATTTTCTTGACTCACGACGCCGGAGACGGCGACGACCCGCCCGCCGCGAAATGGGCCGACCAGCCGGTATTGCAGATCCTTCCATGGGCCTTTGTCCTCGCCCTCGTCTTTGTCTTTGTCGCTGGCTTTCTGCGCGTCAGAGGCCGGGGCTGGCGGAGTCTGCGCGGTCGTCTGGCTGGAGCTAGCGGTTGCTTTCGGCGCGTGCTTCTGCGCGAAGACCGGGATGATGAGAGATGCGACTAGAAGGGCGAGAGTGATGGTTCGCAAAAGGGTCCGCAATGCTTTCCTCCAGAAACTGGGCGATAACGACTGCGAGTAGTACAAAGCCGACAGCCCACGATTCTCAACCGGGGAGAGGGTTTCTGTCCAGCGTTGTGTTGGGAGTTGGAGTGGCGCCGATTTCAGGGAAGTGGCATTCCGCAGCGGGGAAGCTGCTTTTTCAACTGGGCACGGATTCATAATTCACGTTGACAGAATCGAAGCGGCTGGGAGCGCCCTATATACTGGCTTTTCCGATGTTACGGCAGGTTGTGCTGAGTTTGAGTGCGTCAAGCGGTGCTGCGACAAGGGTGAAGCGTAAGAGTCGAATATGAAAAATGAATTCATGGCGCGTGCCATTCAACTGGCCATGGATAGCGTTCAAAGAGGCCAAGGTGGGCCATTTGGCGCTGTCGTTGTCAGGGACGCTACGATTGTGGCTGAGAGCGGAAATCGTGTGACTTCAACCAACGATCCGACCGCTCATGCAGAGATATTGGCCATCCGGCAGGCTTGCGCAAAACTCGGCATCTTTGAGTTGAACGGGTGCGATCTGTATACATCCTGCGAACCATGCCCCATGTGCATGGGCGCCATCTACTGGGCGCGGTTGGCACGAGTCTATTTCGCCAGCACCGCGCAGGATGCCGCGCAAATTGGATTTGACGACTCCTTGATCTATAGGGAATTAGTGCTTCCATATTCGGCGCGGCGGATTCCCGCGATTCAAATGATGCGCGACGAGGCGCTGGCTGCATTCGAAGCGTGGGCGAATAGGACCGACAAGATTACGTATTGAGCGGGTGGTCGAGGGCTGGGAGGCACCAATCCCGTTGACTTAGCGCGCCGTCTTTGCTGTACTTAATTATTAGCAACGGTGAAGGAGTTCACCGAAACCGCTGTCCTACCCTTTAAGCCGGGAACAGCTGATGACTCCTGACAAGCGGTTTCTTGTCGCGGAGTCATATTCCGGCAACGAATCCGCAAAATCAGATAGAGGTACGTTGATGGAGAACGTATGGGTGCTCGCCGCGGTGTGGGTCGGCCTGGCGCTGATCGCGACGTTGGTTGCGATCTGGTTCAGAATCTCCACTGCCCTGAGTGAAATTGTTGTCGGCACCGTGGCCCAGTTGGTGATTGGCGCGCTTTTCGTACACACTGAACTTGGCGGGAAGACGAGTTGGATCAGCTTTCTCGCCGGTACGGGTGCCATTGTTCTGACGTTTCTCGCCGGCGCCGAACTCGATCCGCAAATTTTCCGGACGAAATGGAAGGAAGCCACAATCGTGGGACTGGTGGGTTTCTTCGGACCGTTTCTCGGGTGTACGGCAGTTGCCCGCTACATCCTGCATTGGGATGGCCGCGCCGGTTGGCTCGCGGGCGTCGCACTTTCGACGACTTCTGTGGCGGTTGTGTATGCAGTGATGTTGGAACTGGGTTTCAACGTTACCGATTTTGGGAAGGCGGTGCTGGCCGCCTGCTTCATCAACGATCTGGGAACCGTAATCGCTCTCGGAATGATCTTTTCGCCGTTCACAATCAAAACGCTAATCTTTGTTGGAGTCAGCGTGGTTGTCTTCGCTATTCTTCCTTTTCTGACGCCGCGATTCTTCAGGAAATACGGAGGACGTGTTTCCGAACTGGAAGCGAAATACTTGCTCTTCCTGCTGTTCGCAATGGGGGGATTGGCGGTCTGGTCGGGCAGCGAAGCCGTCTTGCCCGCGTACATCATCGGCATGGTGCTGGCGGGAACCGTAGGTAAGGACCACACTCTCATACGGCGTCTGCGTACTCTGACGTTCGGATTGCTCACGCCGTTCTACTTCATACGGGCAGGATCGTTCGTGTCTGTGCCTGCTTTGGTCGCCGCGCCACTCGTGTTCACTGCGTTATTTTTCGCGAAGATGCTCTCGAAAGTAATTCCCCTGTATCCCACGGTGAAGGCGTTTGACTACAAAACGGAAGAAGGGTTGTACTTCACTCTGATGATGTCTACCGGCCTGACTTTTGGAACGATTTCCGCACTCTTCGGGCTGAATCATGGTGTCATTACCCAGGCGCAGTATTCATATCTGGTTGCCACAGTGATCGGCAGCGCGGTGATACCAACTATGATTGCCAATGCCTGGTTCATGCCGAGACACTTGCTGGCTCCTAAGAAACAGGAGCAGGCAACGTTTTCTCAAACTGTGAGCGAGCACGCAGGCTGAGGAGGGAGCATGACGGGAAAACGACAGAATACGTATTTTCGCAAGCTGCTGGTGGGCTACGACGGGTCTCCACAGTCGGAAAAAGCAGTCGATGTGGCCTTCTCGTTGGCGGAGTCTCTCGATGCGACGGTGCTCGTTTTTGCCGTCGCGAGGCCGTCTGAACCGTCAACTTCGGTCGAATTGCAAGCGGTGCTGGACGACGCGAAGGAGCATTTTGAAGAGGGGTTTAAAAAGATTCTGGAGAAGGCCCGCTCCCGTAATATCGAGGTGAAAACCGACATTGCGGTTGGACATCCGGCAGAGCAAGTCATCCACCGGGCAGAGGTGGACGGAATAGACCTCATCATTTTGGGCCGTCGGGGACGATCCGTGATTTCAAGGATGGTGTTGGGTTCGGTCTCCGAGCGCGCTTTGAGATATGCGCACTGTCCGGTGATGGTCGTTCACTGAATTGGAGCGTGGAGTGTGTCCTTGAAGTGGAGTTCGCAGTGTTTCATTGGTCCGCATCCCTTGCCGAGACATCACGAGATGACGGAATTCATCTTTGATCGTGAGGAGGAACGCCAGCGAATCGAGCAGCTTCTGGTGAAGAGACGCCCGTTTCTCATCTACGGACCGTCGGGGGTCGGCAAAACCCTTCTGCTCCGTAGTGTGCTGTCCGAGTTTCGCTCCGTTCTCTATTGCGAAGATTCGGCGACGACCAACACGATGTTTCGGAGTCTCGCCCGCGATCTGCTGCGATTGGGGAGCCCACGCGCCACAAAGGCATTTCGTGATGAGGATGCGATTACGGCGAAATCGGCGGTTTCGTTGAAAGGGATTGTGATGGATGCGTTGCGAGAAGGGAAGTATTCGATTGTGCTCGACCATCTCAAACGACCCTCGTACGCGTTTGCTTCGGCTGTTCGCGAAGTCATGGGATGGGGCTCGACCCCGGTGAGCGCGGTCGCGCGTTCCAGCCATATGGAAGACCTCGGTTTTCTCCAGCCTCTTTACGGCGACCGTTCGCAGACGTGTGAAGTCCGTAACTTCGACGACACAAAGGCCGAGCAATTTGCTCGCGAGCGAGTCAGGCGTTCTGGCCTGTCGGGCGCAAACATCAATGAATTTCTCGATAAGGTTCTAGAGTTCAGTGAGGGGAATCCTGGAGCCATCATTGCATTGGTCGATATGGCTACTTACCCGAAGTATCGCTCCGAGGAACACATCAAGATTTCGCCGTTGTACATCGACTTTCGCATGAACGGGGGAGTGGTAAGGTGACGGGCGGGACCAATTCGCTCAATTCCAATCAGGAGCGTCGCCTTAGCGTGACCTGCCGTCACATTGACAAGCTGCTGGCGGAGATGGAAAGCGCGCTCAATGTTTCAACATCGAAGCTGGCTTTTCCGCAATATGCTCCCGATCTGAGCCCAGCCCAACGGCGTGTGATCGAAGACTACATCGGCCGCATTCGGGCGCAGTTGGTTCGAGTGCTGGATGGTCAGGCGATTGAGCGTCCGCCCGCCGATATCCCCGTTTCACGTTCGTTGCATTCCTATCTCACTTTCGTGGACATCGCTTCCGAGGAATTAAAGCCCGAATACATGCGTGGCTACGGGGAAGTCCCTGCCGCGGCTGCGGTTGAACTGAACGGCATCGCTGGAGAGCTTCAGGGTCTGGTACGGCAGCTCGATCAATACCTGATGCGCGGGTCCAAGGAAAACTTGCAGGAACGCTTGGAAAGGCTTGAACAAACTAGAGATGAGGTCCCGGTTCTCAGGAAGCTGGAGTCGGTCATCGGCGAGCACGGGCTGGTGGAGTTCCGGTCCACGTTGTCGATGATTCTCGACCGTTTGGAGGACAACAGTTTCGAAATTGCCATCTTTGGACGCGTCAGTTCGGGCAAATCGTCTCTGTTGAATGCGATGCTCGGGACCGATGTGCTCCCGGTGGGCGTCACTCCCATTACCGCCGTTCCGACGCGCTTGCTGTACGGCAAGACTCCTGTGGTCCATGTATGGTTTGCCAATCGGACGCCCGAAAGCTTTGACATTTCGCAATTGCCGGAGTTCGTTGCAGAGCAGCGGAATCGTGGAAACGAAAAGCATGTGACCAGAATCGTGGTTCAGCTTCCATCGCCGCGCCTTAGGGAGGGCGTCGCATTTGTCGATACTCCTGGGCTGGACTCATTGGCGACTCGTGGAGCGGCTGAAACGCTTGCCTATTTGCCGCGGTGCGATCTGGGTGTTGTTCTCATCGATGCTGGATCGAGTCTAACCCCTGACGATCTTCAAACCATTCGGATTCTTTATGAGAACGCCATTCCGGCGACCGTCTTGTTAAGCAAGGTAGACCTGTTGACGCTCGAAGATCGCTCGCGGGTCGTTGACTATGTGAAGGATCACATGAAAGAAGAATTGAACCTGGACCTGGCGGTGCGCGCGGTAAGCGTGATGACCGGAGGCAAAGATCTTGTTACTCCGTGGTTCGAAGAAGACATCGCTCCTTTGTACAGTCAGCGTCAGGAACTTAAACTGCGATCCATCCGGCGCAAGCTGGGAGCGCTTCGCCAATCGGTAGGGATGGCATTGCGGGCTCGATTGCGCCGCAAGGACAGGGACCAGATTTCGCCAAAGAGAATAGAACAACTGCGCGTGGTAGAAGCCGAATTGCGTCAGGCTAGTGGCCGTCTTGAGGAGACGAAGAAGATAGCGCGAGGCGTGGCGAACGACCTGGAATATTCAAGTGCTCGGATCTTGCGCTTGGCCGCGGCTACGCTGGTCGAGGCATGGTCAAAAAAAGGCGGGCGCAAGCAAGACGCCGGAGACGAAACAGCAGCGGGCATCGTGCGCAACGCAGTGACATGGACCGTTCAGGAGCAAACCGAATCTCTTCGCCGGCGCATGGATGCCGTGGCGCACAAACTCCAGGAAACGCTGCGAGCGGCTGCCAAGGTGCTTGAGGTGGAGGACGTGCCCGGCGAACAAGAATTCTCCGGGGTGGTGCGAGAAATGCCGGCATTTGATCTTACCCAGTTCAATCCGGGCCAGTTCAACCCAGGCGAGCTCAATATTGACTTGAGGCGGCCTTTTCTGTTCAGCCTGCTCGGCGAAAACATTTCGAGATCAATCGTGACCAAGCGCTTGGCGAGCAGGATCGGAGATCAATTCACGAAATCCTTATCTACATACCACGCTTTGCTGTATGACTGGTCGGAGAAAACTTTGGGCCAGATTCAACGCGGATTTGACGCTTATGCCAACGGCTATCGTGCTCATGTAGAGAGGCTGGTCGGCGATCATGTGTCACCGGCTGAACAAGAAAGCACCATTCGTCGCGATCTGGAAAGTTTGGAAGGCGTCCGATCCGAGCCGACGTTGGCTTCCTGAGTGGGCGGTAAGTCTGGTGAGAACGAATTGTAAGAAGGAAAGGAACGAGGCGACTTGCTGAAATACGTGCTGGTGGGCGTGGGAGGCTGTTTGGGGTCGATTGTGCGTTTTTGGCTGGGCAGTTATATCGGCAGCAGAATGGGAACGCGGTTTCCGTACGGGACATTCGTGATTAACGTTACCGGTTCGTTCCTGATCGGCGTGGTTTTTGCTTTATTGACAGCAAGAACTTATTGGAGCCCGAACTGGCGATATCTGATCCCGATTGGCTTCATCGGAGGCTATACGACATTCTCCAGCTTCGAATATGAGACATTGCGCACGATCCAGGATGGCCAGATCGGCCTGGGGTTTCTTTACGTGGCACTGAGCGTGGTGGTTGGGTTTGTTGCCGTGTGGGGAGGGGTTATGGCGGGGAGGGCGATCCCATGACAGCGGAACCTTTAGCACGGGAATCTAACGTTAAGCCAGGCACTTACTTTTGGGCTGCGGCGCTGAGTTTTAGGTGGGTCAACGAGGACTTTAGTAAGAGGAGGAAATGTGCTGACACCAGGGCCGGGTAAGAAAGTTGGCGTCTATGTGGCGGAAGATCAGCAGTACCACGGGGCGGCGGCTTATGCCGCCATTCTGGACTTTCTGTTTTTTCACGGCGTCTCGGGAGCAACGGTGACTCGCGGCATCGCCGGATTCGGCGCCGATCACCACCTGCACACCACGCGACTTGTCGACCTGTCGGTGCGTTTACCGGTCAAGGTCGAGTTCATTGAAACCGCGGCAAAGGTGGAAGAATTGTTGCCGAAGTTGCAGGAGATGGTCGGTACGGGCCTGATTGAAATGCACGATACGACCATCGTCAAACCGGCCGAGAAGAAGCAGAAGCGAAGTGCATCGGAAGGCCCTCCCTTGAAGCGGGAAAGCAAGGCGAAAATGATGCGCATCTACATTGGGGAAAACGACAAATGGAATGGCAAACCTCTCCATGAAGCAATCGTCAACGGCTTGCGGGCGCATGATATCGCTGGCGTAACGGTCTATCGCGGGATTCTGGGCTATGGAGCGAACCGGCGCATCCACAAAGATGCCAAGCTGAGCCTTTCGCACGACCGGCCTATCCTTTTGTCTATCGTTGACACCGAAGAGAAGTTGCAGGCGTTCATGCCGATTCTCGACCAGATGGTGCAGCAGGGTTTGGTCGTGCTGTCGAACGTCGATGTTATTAAGTACACGCACAACTACCAGAAATCCGACCGGCGGCAGGAGATGCAGATATGAAACTGGAAGGCAAAGCCAAGATGCTACGCATCCATTTCGGTGAAGATGACAAGTGGCACGACAAGCCGCTCTATGAAGCGATTGTGATCAAGTGCAGGGAACTCGACATCGCCGGCGCGACTGTATTTCGAGGCATTGAAGGTTATGGTGCGAGCACGCTGATCCATAAACGACATCTGCTTCGTTCGTCAGATCGACCGATCATGGTCTCGGTGGTCGACACGGAGGAAAAAATCAGGACCCTTATTCCTGTGCTGGATGAAATGGTGAATGAAGGACTGATCGCCATGTCTGAAGTGGAAGTGATCCGCTACGTGCACCAGGAAGGCGTTCGATCACAGGTTTAGAGAGATGGTGCCGAACCGAGATCAATCCGCGATTGCTTTAACGTCGGGAGACCAAAATATTCTGAATTCGTCTGCGGACGCGATCGACGGGGCAAGCCGCCTGTTGCGTTTGGCAGCTGTGGGAGAAAATTTAGGCGCTGAGCCGGTCGCCGAGGAAGCTCGTGAATTAGCGACCCGCGTATCGGAAGGCCGCTTCTATGTGGCCTGTGTTGGACAGTTCAAGCGTGGCAAATCGACCCTCATCAATGCATTGGTTGGCGAGCCTATTCTTCCGACAGGCTATATCCCGGTGACTGCCGTACCAACCGTCGTTCGGTTTGGTGAGCGCTTAAATGCGCGGATTCGGACGCACGACGGCTCGTGGGATGAGATCCCGGTCTCCGAGTTGAAGCAGTATGTAACCGAAGAGCTAAACCCCGAAAACAAAAAGGGTATTCAAGGCGCGGAGGCGTTTGTGCCCAGCCCTCTGCTGTCTTCCGGTATGTGCATCGTCGACACACCGGGGCTGGGGTCGGTCTTCGGCGGCAATAGCGCCGCAACCCAGGCGTTCATTCCTCACATCGACGCCGCATTGGTCGTGGTGGGCGCAGACCCGCCCTTGGCCGGCGAAGAACTCACGCTCGTGGAGGCGGTGGGCAAACAAGTTCACAACCTGATTTTGGTCCTCAACAAGGCCGATCGCACGACGGACGCGGAACGAACCGCGGCGGCAACCTTCACATGTCAGCTGCTACAGAGGCGGTTACAGCGCGAGATCGGGCCGGTATTCGAGATTAGCGCGCGGGAGCGAGCGGAAAATCGCGGACCGGAACGCGATTGGAACAAGCTTATCAATGCGCTGCAAGTGCTTGTGGACGGATCGGGACGTCAACTTGTCAGGTCTGCCTGTGAGCGCGGATTGCAACGTCTGAGTGAGCAATTGCTGGTCATCATCAGCGAAGGACGAGATGCGTTGCAAAGGCCGATCGAAGAATCAGAACGTCGAATTACCCTAATGAAGAAGACCATTGCGGAGGCCGAGCGCTCCATGCGGGAGCTCAGTTTCCTTTTTATGGCTGAGCAGCAACGGCTCTCTGATATTTTCGTTGACCGGCACAAAGCATTCTTTGCGACCGTGGTGCCTCAGGCCAATCGGGAGTTCCAGGAGGCTTTGCAGACCATTCCGCACTGGCTTGGTCCATCGTACCGTCGGCGTCTTATGCGAGAGGCGCAGGAAATCGACCGTAGGTACGTCGTGCCGTGGCTGCGACCCGAGCAGGAAGAGGCGGAACGAGAGTATCGAGGCGTGGCGCTGCGCTTCGTGGAGATGGGAAATGACTTTCTGAAGAAACTTTCCGGCGCCGGGATTCCAGAATTAGCGCGCATGCCGCATGCGCTAGATGCGGAAACAGGATTTCGGGTGCGGTCAAAATTCACCTTTATGGAGTTCATCGAAGTTGCGCAACCGGCTTCGCCGCTGCGTTGGCTGGCTGATCTCTTACTCGGGATCGTGGGTGCTCACTCGGTGATCCAAAACGATGCGCGGCGGTTTCTTGAGAGACTGCTGGAAACTAACAGCACCCGCGTACAGAGCGACATTCTGGATCGTGTTCAGGAAAGCCGCGGGCGCCTGGAAGTGGAGATTCGCAAGCTGCTGCATGAGGTGAGCAGGATTGCGGAACAGGCCTTGGTCCACGCCCGGAAAGTAAAAGAGGACGGAGAACCTGCGGTTCAGGCGGAATTGAATCGATTGGATGGATTGGAACAGGAAGTGATCGCCCTCCGCGAATCCGCACACCTTAATGTCGCGCGGCAAGCGCGAAACGCAAGGCCGCGTGGCCAGCATGATCCTGCCTAGGAAGGGTTGAAAAACGCTGTGGACCTATCGGACAGATTTGGACAGTTAAGCTGGGAACCATCTTCCGGTAAGTCGTTGAAAAAATGGCGGGGACGACGGGACTCGAACCCGCGGCCTCTGCCGTGACAGGGCAGCGTTCTAACCAACTGAACTACGTCCCCACTCGCCAAATCAACGAGATGCGCAATCGCCAGTGTTTATGCGGCTTTGCGCGGTGTGCATAAAATGCCCAATCTGCTCCGACCGACCCTGATTGCTCCTAATCGGGCGGAAACCGCTAGTAAGCCGCCGATAAACCTGGCCTG